>CAZRLI010000297.1:0-2990 GCA_964600535.1 uncultured Steroidobacteraceae bacterium
TCCTCGACGGTGAGGCCGACCTCGTTCCTGCCGCCGAACGCCGTGCCTGCCTTGCCGGCGCGGAAATTGCGCAGCGCAATCTCGTAGGCGCCCTTCGCGAGCGGAACGTACTTCACTTCCTCGACCAGCGGTGCGCCCTTCGAGAGGTAGAACTCGACGAACTCCTTCACCTCGGCGCGCTGCGCGGCCGCCTTGTTGACGTAGATGAAGATCGGGCGCGACAGCGGCTCGTAGCTGCCGTCGAGCACGCCCTGCGGGGACGGTCCGACGGCCTGCCCCTTCGAGTTGACGATCTTCACCGCCTTCATCTTGGTCGCATTCGGCGCGTAGTAGGCGTAGCCGAAGTAGGCCAGCGCGTTGACGTCCGACTCGACGCCCTGCACCAGCACGTTGTCATCCTCGCTCGCGGTGAAGTCGCCGCGGCTCGACTTCGACTTGCCGACGGTCGCCTCGGTGAAGTAGTCGAACGTGCCCGAATCCGCGCCCGGGCCGTAGAGCTTGAGCGGCTGCGCGGGCCATTTCGGATTCACGTCCTTCCACGTGGTGACCTTGCCCTGCGCGGCGGGCTGCCACATCTTCTTCAGCTCCGCCACGGTCATTGAGTCCACCCAGGTGTTCTTCGGGTTGATCGCGACCGTGAGGGCGTCGTAGGCCACCGGCAACTCGATGTACTGGATGCCGGCCTTGGCGCAGGCCTCCATCTCCGACCGGCTGATCGGGCGCGAGGCATCCGAGATGTCGATTTCACCACGGCAGAGCTTCTTGAAGCCGCCGCCCGTGCCGGAAATGCCGACCGTGACGCGCACCTTGCCGCGCTTGGCGATCTGGAACTCCTCGGCCACGGCCTCGGAGATCGGGAACACGGTGCTCGAACCGTCGAGCTTGATGGTCTGCTGGGCCACGGCAGCCCGCGGCGCGAATGCGAGCCCCGCGGCGACCGCCGCGGCCAGCACAACAACCGGTGTCAGTTTCATGAATGCTTCCTCGTCATGTGTCCAATGATAAGAATGGTGCGTGACAGATTTGTGACGACCCGCGATCAGAACTTGTAGTTGAGGTCGAGCTGCAGGCGGTCGTAGTCGCGCCACGTCTCCGTGACCGCCGCCGCGCCCGGGAGTACCCGCTCGTTCAGGAAGTAGGTGCCGTTCAGGGTCCAGTTCTTCGCCGGGACCCATGCCGCCTTGATCACGCTCCCCTTCGAGTACGTCGTGCCGGCGCCGAAGTCGGAGTCGACGAACTGGCCGAACTGGGCGTTCTGCTCCATGTCCTGGTAGACGTAGCTCAGTTCCCAGGTCTTCGCATCGCCGGCCTTGCCGAGCGTCACGCCGAAGGCAAAGCCCGTGTCGTTGTCGATCGCATCCTGGTTCTGGATGTAGTTGGCGAACACCGCGAACGGCAGCCTGCCAAGCTTCATGTCGACCTGCGCGAGCGCTTCGAACATGTTGTAGTCGTCACGCAGGCGGCGGCAGCCGTTGACCAGCACGGTGCGATTGCCCTGCGCGCCGCCGAAGAAGGCGTTGGTCGCGGCACAGGCCGGGGTGGCCGAGGTGAGCGTGATTTCGTCCTGGACTGCGCCGACGTCGAAGTAGCCGACCGCGCCCGTGAAGCCGATGCCGCCGCCGAACGTCGTCCTGGCGCCGAGCTGGCCGCCGAAGACGTTGGCGTCGGCGCCGCTGCCGGATTCGGCCAGCCACGCGCCGAAGGCACTCGCGAAGAACGGACCCCGCGCGAACTTCGCCGCGCCGCCTTCCCAGGTGATGTCGCCGTCCCAGAAGTAGCTGCCGACACGCTGCCAGGCATACGGAATCTTGCCGAGCTGCAGGTTGAAGCCTTGCACCGGTGTCCATTCGGCATACGCGAGGTCGAGTCCCAGCCCCTTGCGCGTGGCGCCTTCGCCGAGCGTCTGGTTCGTCGAGCGCGGGTCGCGGTCATCGCCGGCGGTCGCGAACTGCACCACGGTCTTCACCGTGTCGATCACCTCGGCCTCGACGCCGAGGCGCACGCGCACGCGCTGGCGCGTCCGGTCGCTCGTGAGCGATGCGTCGTCGATCTGTTCGTGGCGATAGCGGAAGTCGCCCTTCAACTTGACCTTGCCGGCCCAGTCGGCGGCCTGCGCGCTCTTCTCCACGGCGGGAATCCTTGCCAGCGCGACATCCGCCTCGGCGATCTCCTTGCGGTTGGCGCGGGCGTTGTCCTTCAGGTAGGCGTTCTCCGCCTCCACGCGCTCCAGCCGTTCGGCCAGTGACTCGAGGTCGCGGCGCAGCTCCTCGATGGTCGTCGACGGAGGCGCCGGCTGGGAGATGGCCGGCGCGGCGAGCAGCGCACCGACGGCGGTAGCAACGAGTGTTCTCACGGGAATCTCCGGAATTGTTACGGTCGGCGCGTGTTATACGGGCGGCAGATGGCGATTCCATGACGTCCGCGGGACAGCCGTGTGACAGCAGGGCTTGCAGTGCGCGGGCGCGCACCGTATAAGGCCGAGCCACTGCCCATGTCCGACACCCTCGCCCTGACCCTCGACCTGATGTCCCGCAACTCGGTAACGCCGGCGGACGGCGGCTGCCAGCAGGTGATGATGGCGCGGCTCGCGGCCGCGGGCTTCACGGTCGAGCCGCTGCGCTATGGCGTGGTCGACAATTTCTGGGCGAAGCGCGGCACGGGCGGCCCGGTGTTCTGCTTCGCCGGCCACACCGATGTCGTGCCGACCGGACCGCTCGAGGAGTGGAAGTCCGACCCGTTCCAGCCGGTGGTGCGCGAAGGCGTGCTCTACGGCCGTGGCGCGGCCGACATGAAGAGCGGCCTCGCCGCGATGGTCACGGCCTGCGAGGCGTTCGTGCGCGAGCGGCCCCGCCATCGCGGCTCGCTCGCCTTCCTGGTGACGAGCGACGAGGAAGGGCCGTCGGTCGATGGCACGAAGCGCGTGGTCGAAACGCTCAGGGCGCGTGGCGAGCGCATCGACTGGTGCGTGGTCGGCGAGCCCTCGAGCGAGC
>CAZRLI010000298.1:0-2979 GCA_964600535.1 uncultured Steroidobacteraceae bacterium
TGACGTTGACCGCCTTCATGTCATCGAGCGCGGCCGTGACGAGGTTCTCGAGGGGCGTCGCGCGCGGTGCGCTGCGGCGCGGGCGTTTGGCGGTGGTCATGTGTGGGTGTGAGCCTCTCCCGTTTCAGCGATTGCCGCGAGCATAGCACCCCGAGGCGCGCAGAATGTCGCGCACCGCATCGGGCACGAGATAGCGCGGATCGCGGCCGTCGATGATCAGCTCGCGCAGTTCCGTGGAGGAAATCTCGAGCTGGGTGACCGCGTGGACGAAGATGCGCCCCGCCGCCGCGGCGTGCAGGTCGCGCACCCCGCCGGTGCCGCGGTCGACCATCAGTTCGCCGAGCGGCCCGGTGGTCGGCGCCTTCCAGCCGGGGCGATGCGCCACCACGATGTGCGCCAGGTCAGGCAATTCGCGCCAGCGATGCCAGGTCGGCAGGCCGAGGAAGGCGTCCATCCCGAGCAGCAGGCACAGTGACCGGCCGGGGTGCTCGCGGCGCAGCTCGGCCAGCGTGTCGAAGGAATACGAGCGGCCCGCGCGGCGGGTTTCCCGGTCGTCGACCACGAACGCGGGCTGATCAGCGATCGCGGCCCGCACCATGGCGAGGCGCAGCGCGGCGTCGGCGAGCGGTGCATCGCGGTGCGGCGGGTCGCCGGTCGGCAGGAAACGCACCTCGGCCAGCTGCAGCACCTGCCACATCTCGAACGCCGTGCGCAGGTGGCCGTAGTGAATGGGGTCGAAGGTTCCGCCGAAGACACCGATCGGTTGCATCAGCCACGCCTGGCAAGGGGAAGACGGATACCGCAAAGATCGGCGGCAAGGAGCGCGATCTCGTCCCAGGCGTTCGCCTGCAGGCGCCCCTTGATCGCGCGGTCGGCGCGCGCGGCGCGCTCGAGGAGGCGCGGGAAATCACGCCGCGCAGGGCGCCCGCCATCGCGGCTCGCCTGGCGAAGCTCGCGCAGCAGCGCCCAGAGCACGAGTGTCGCCTCGACCCCCTCGGCGCGCAGCCCCTCGATGATCCGCAGCGACCGGGGGGCATTGCCCGCGCGGGCCGCATCGCCCAGCGTGAAGACATCGAAGCGCGCGCTGTCGGCGACGCTTGCGGCCAGCTCCGCCGCGCCGATTGCGCCCTGGTGCGTGAGCGCCAGGCGGTCGATCTCCTGCTGCGCGGCGAGCAGGTTGCCCTCGGTCCGGTCGGCGAGCAGCGCGAGCGCGCCGCGATCGAGGATGAGCCCCGAGCGGCGCGCCCTGGCCTCGAGCCATGCCGGGAGCCGGTCGCGACTGACCGGCCGGGCGTTCATCCACGCGCCGTGGCCTTCGGCCGCGCGCACCCAGCTCGCGCCCTGCGACTCGCGCTCCAGCCGCTCGGTGATGATCAGGAGCAGCGTATCGGGGTCGCGCCGCTCGATGAGACCGACGATCGCGGCGCTGCCCGCGACGCCCGGCTTGCCGGAGGGCATGCGCAGCTCCAGCAGGCGACGCACCGCGAACAGCGACAGGTTGCTGGCCGCGGCGCGCACGTCGTCCCAGCTGCTGCCGCGATCGATGAAGTGCACGACCCGGTCGGTGAAGCCCGCCGCGCGCGCGCGCGCGCGCACCGCATCGGCCGCCTCTGCCACCAGCAGCGGCTCGTCACCCGACAGCAGGTAGACAGGCGCCAGCTCGCGCGCGAGCTGCGCGGCGAGCGTGTCAGGACTGAGTTTCACGGTAGGGGCCCGGCCACCCGGGGATTATCCATATTTACGTGGAGATTGGGGGCCTGCGGGGTTAGGATTTCACGATGCCAACGCTGTTTGAACGCATCATTGCGGGCGAACTTCCCGCCACGATCCTGCATCGCGACGAGCAGGTGACCGCATTCCGGGACATCCATCCGCGGGCGCCGACGCACATCCTGATCGTGCCGAACAAGCCGATCCCGACCGCCAATGACATCGCCGACAGCGACGAAGCACTCGTCGGCCACATGTTCACCGTGGCGCGCGACCTCGCACGGCGCGAGGGCATCGCCGCGGACGGCTACCGCCTCATCATCAACTGCAACCAGCACGGCGGGCAGGAGGTCTACCACCTGCACGTTCACCTGCTGGGCGGAGCGCCGCTGGGCGCCATGGTCGCGAAATCATTCTGAAGGGAACGCGCATGGCGAAGCGCAGGAAACCCGCCGCGAAACGCGGTGCGTCCAGCAGGAAGCCGGCCCGCGGCAGGCTTGCCGCGAAACCGGCCACGACGCGGGCGGTTGCGCCGGCGAGGACCGCGGCCGGGCGGCGCGCGCGCGATCGGCGCGAGCTGTATCCGCCGCTCGATGCCTACCGTACCGGGCGTCTCGCGGTATCCCCGGTCCACAACCTCTACTTCGAGGAAAGCGGCAACCCGCGCGGCAAGCCGGTGGTGTTCCTGCATGGCGGCCCCGGCGGCGGCACCGACGCGAAGATGCGTCGCTTCTTCAATCCCCGGCGATATCGCATCGTGCTCTTCGACCAGCGCGGCTGCGGCAAGAGCCGGCCGCGCGCGAGCCTCGAGGACAACACCACCTGGCACCTCGTCGCGGACATCGAGCGGCTGCGCGAGCACCTCGGCATCGAGAAGTGGCAGGTGTTCGGCGGCTCGTGGGGCTCGACGCTGGCGCTCGCCTACGCGCAGGCGCATCCGCAGCGCGTCACCGAACTCGTGCTGCGCGGCATCTTCCTCGTGCGCCCATGGGAGTTCGAATGGTTCTACGGCGAGTCGGACGGCGCCGGTGCGCTGTTCCCCGACCTGTACGCCGAGTTTGCCGCCGCGATTCCGCCCGCGGAACGCGGTGAGATGATGGACGCCTATCATCGCCGCCTCACGAGCAACGACCCGGCGGTGCGCAGCGCCGCTGCCCGCGCGTGGTCCATCTGGGAAGGCGCCACGAGCTACCTGCGCCTCGATCCCGCCGACCTGAAGAAGTTCGAGGAAGACGCATACGCCGAGACCTTTGCGCGCATCGAGTGCCA
>CAZRLI010000299.1:0-2961 GCA_964600535.1 uncultured Steroidobacteraceae bacterium
CTTGGCGACGAGTTCGCAGGGCTCGTCGCTGTCTTCGTACCAGGCGCACGGTGCAAGGAAGTCCCGCTCGCAGGCGAGGCCGTTCGAGCCGATCGGGCCGAGGTCCGGCAGGCGAAAGGCCGCGCCGAAGTTCTCGCAGACATAGCCGCGCGCCGCGCCGTCGGGCAGTCCCACGCTGAACCGCAGGCCGCGCGGGACCACGGCGATCTCCTGCGGCTCGACCGCGAGGCGGCCCAGCTCGGTCACGAGCAGCAGCCTGCCGGATTGCGGGACGATCAGCAGTTCGCCGTCGGCGTCATAGAAGGCCCGCCGGCTCATCGAGCGGGTTGCGGCGTACAAGTGGATGCCGCAGCCCCGCTGGGCCTGCGGGTCGCCGTTGCCCGCGAAGGTCACGAGTCCGTCGATGAAATCGACCGCGCCCGCAGGAAGCGGCAGCGGATCCCAGCGCAGCGGGTCCGGGGGCGTTGCGAGCTGCGAGAAGCAGCTCGTGATCCGCGCGTTCTCCAGCGGCTGGAAGGGCCGCAGCACGGCGGCCGGCCGGATCCGGTAGAGCCAGCTGCGCCGGTTGCCGGCGCGAGGCGCCGTGAACGCGGTGCCCGAGAGCTGCTCGGCGTAGAGGCCATAGGGACAGCGTTGCGGCGAGTTCTGCGCCGGCAGCGCGCCCGGCAGCGCCTCGCTCGCGACATGATTGGCAAATCCGGCGTGGTAGCGCAGCTCCGCGCTGCCCGCAGTCGGCTGGTGCTGCATCGTGTGTCCCGGGGCCTGTCTTGCGCGTCAGCCCCGCGCGGGGATCACGTTGGCATTCAAGTGGAAGAGGTTCGTCGGATCGTACTGGGCCTTCACCTTCGCGAGCCGCGCGAGGTTGCCGCCATAGTTGCCGTCGATGTTCGCCTGGCTTTGCTCGGTGAGGTTCACGTCGTTGACGTAGAAGCCCATCACGTGGGGTTCGGCGATCGCATAGGCGCGTCGTCCGGCGGCCATGCTGGCCCCGGTGTCCGCCGGGTTGTCCCAGACCGTGGCGGCGACCACGTTCCAGCGCGCCGGCCGGTGCCAGAAGGCCGTCGCGGTCGGATCGACACGGCTGATGGCGCCGCCCGCGTCGGCGAAAATCACCATCACGGCGGGTGGCAGGTCCGCGAACTGCTCGACCAGCGCGTCGCTCAGCGACGCCTCGATGCTCCTGAGGAATCCCGCCTTGAGGTAGTAGTGGCGACCGACAGCGAGCACCTTGTCGGAGCTCTGCTGCAGGTCCACGTAGGGTGTCGGCGCGATCCCTTCCACGATGGGCTTGCCGAACTTGCGGATCGGCGCGAAAGCCTTCTCGCCGGCGTCGATGGCGCCGGCATAGCAGGTGTCGATGACGACGACCTTCTGGCCATCCGGCAGGGTCGTGAGCGCAGCGTCGGCGTACATGTCGTCGCTGGCGCCGCCCGCGAAATCCGCATAGGCGCGCAGCACGTCGCGTGCCTGCGCGAGCGGAAAGATCATCGGGCCGCCGAGCAGCACCGGCGGCGAGGGGTGCAGGCGGAACTCGAACGAGGTGACGACACCGAAATTGCCGCCACCGCCACGCAGCGCCCAGAAGAGGTCCGGGTTCTCGGTGGCACTCGCGCGCACGAGGCGGCCGTCGGCGGCGACGAGATCCGCCGACAGCAGGTTGTCACAGGCGAGCCCGTACTTGCGCGCCAGCCGCCCGAAGCCGCCGCCGAGGGTCAACCCTGCGACGCCGGTATGCGACACCGTGCCCGCGGGCGTGACGAGTCCGAAGGCCTGCGCCTCGCGGTCGAATTCCCCGAGCAAGACGCCCGGTTCGACCCGCGCGATGCGCGCCTCGGGGTCGATGCGGATGCCGCGCAGGCCGGCGAGGCTGATCATCATGCCTCCTTCGCACACCGACTGCCCCGAGATGCTGTGGCCGCCGCCGCGTACCGAGACCAGGAGGTCATGCTGGCGCGCGAACCCGATGGCCTGCACCACGTCCGCCGCCCCGGCACAGTGCGCGATCAGCGCGGGCCGGCGGTCGAAGGCGCCGTTCCAGATCCGGCGGGCGGCGTCGTAACCGGCATCGCTCGCGAGCAGCAGCGCACCGCGCAGCCGCGCGCGCAGGTCGGCGAGGTCGGCAGCCGCCAGGGTGATGGCCTTGCCGGTGCGCGACACGGCAGGCAGGTCCTGCGCGGCGTACAGGCGGCGAAGCGGCAGGGAAGCGAGGGACAGCGCGGCAACGCCGCTGCCAAGGAACGTCCTTCTACGCATGGCGGCAACCATCGTGGCGCACCTCCTGTGACGGGTGCGCCATCCTACGCCTACCAGGCGACGAAGAGCACCACGAGGCCGAAGAGGATGCGGTACCAGGCGAAGGCGGCGAAGCTGTGGGTACTGACGAAGCGGATGAAACCCCGCACGGCCAGCAAGGCCGTGACGAAGGCGACGATCGCACCGATCCCGAAGGGCAGGGCATCGGCGGCGCTGAACAGGTGCCAGCCTTCATGGAGCTTGTAGACGGTCGCGCCGATCAGGGTCGGGATCGCGAGGAAGAACGAATACTCGGTGGCGAGGCGGCGCGACATGCCGAGCGCGACGCCGCCGATGATCGTCGCGCCCGCGCGCGAGGTGCCCGGAATCAGCGCGAGTGCCTGCCACAGGCCCAGCAGGACGGCCGTGCGAACGGGCACCGCCGCGACGCTGTCGAGGGTGGCGCGCGCGGCGCGCCGATCGACCAGCAGGATCGCGATGCCGCCGAGCACCAGCGCGATCGCGACCGGCACCGGCCGGAAGAGCCGCTCTTCGATCGTGTCCTGGAAGGCGAGCCCGAGCACGGCGAGCGGCAGGAAGCCGAGGAATACATTGAGCGCGAAGCGTTGCGCACCGGTGTCACTCGCCAGCGAGACCGTCGTGCGCCAGAGGAGCAACCGATACTCCCAGCACACCGCGAGGATCGCGGCGCCCTGGATGATGATTTCG
>CAZRLI010000300.1:0-2956 GCA_964600535.1 uncultured Steroidobacteraceae bacterium
TCGGTCCGGATCGGTGGCGACCGCTTCGACGAGGCCATCATCAACTACGTGCGCCGCAACTACGGCATCCTGATCGGCGAGTCGACGGCGGAGCGCATCAAGATCGACATCGGCTCGGCGTACCCCGGCCAGCAGGTGCGCGAGATCTCGGTCAAGGGACGCAATCTCTCCGAAGGCGTTCCGCGCAGCTTCACGCTCAATTCGAACGAGATCCTCGAGGCATTGCAGGAGCCGCTGCAGGGCATCGTCGGCGCAGTCAAGGCCGCCCTCGAGCAGACGCCTCCGGAGCTCGGCTCGGACGTCGCCGAGCGCGGCATCGTGCTCACCGGCGGCGGCGCGCTGCTGCGCGACATCGACAAGCTGCTGATGGAAGAGACGGGCCTGCCGGTCGTGATCGCCGACGACCCGCTCACCTGCGTGGCACGCGGTGGCGGTCGCATCCTCGAGCTGATGGACGAGATGGGCCCGGGCCACTTCGGGCTGGAATAGGCGTGGCCCGCCACAGAGGGTAGCCGGGTGGTCGCCTTCGGGGGATCCAGCCGTCCCGTTCCGAGCCGCGTCGCCGCGACCGGCATTTCCTTCACCTTCTACGCGGCGCTCTCGATCGTGCTGATGTTCCTCGACCAGCGCGGCAACTGGCTCGAATACGCGCGCTATGCGCTGTCGGCCTCGGCCTACCCGATCCAGCTCGCGATCAATTCGCCTTCGGCGGCCTGGCACTGGATCCAGGACAACTTCGCCACGCGCGCGGCGCTGCAGGCGCAGAACGACTCGCTGCGTACCACCAGGCGCGCGCTCGAGCTGCGCACGCTGCGCATGGAGGCGCTCGAGGCGGAGAACGCGCAGTTGCGCGCGCTGAAGGCCGCACTGCCTGACGTCGCGGAAAAATGGCTGCCGGCGGAGATCATGAGCATCGAGCTGTCGACGCTGCGCCAGCGCGTGATCGTGAACAAGGGCGCGGCTTCGGGCGTGTTCAAGGGCCAGGCGGTGCTGGCGAGCGGCGGGCTCATGGGCCAGGTGCTGCGCGCCGGCCCGTGGTCGTCCGAAGTCATCCTGATCACCGACCCCGAGCACGCGGTGCCGGTGCAGGTACTGCGCAGCGGGCTGCGCACGATCGCGGTCGGCCAGGGCAACGACGGCGTGATGGCCCTGCCCTACCTGCCGGTGAACTCGGATATCAAGGTCGACGACCTGCTGGTGACCTCGGGGCTCGGCGGCGTGTTCCCGGCCGGCTACCCGGTGGCGCGCGTCATCGACGTCGGCCGCGACCCCGGCCAGCCGCTCGCACAGGTGCACGCGCAGCCACTGGCCGCGATCGATCGTGACCGCGAGGTGACCTTCGTGTGGTTCAGGCCCGGCCACCCGGCCGCGCCCCCGCCGCTCGCCGAACGCCCGCCGCCGCCCGCGCTCAGCGGCGCACCACAGGCCGCGCCGCCGCCCACGGAAGGCACGCCGTGAACGCGCAGGTGCGCGAGCCGCGCGGCGCCATGCTGCTGGCAGCCTTCATCGCGCTCGTCTTCCAGGTCGTGCCCTTGCCCGACTGGCTGGCGATCGTGCGCCCCGCCTTCCTCGTGATCGTGGTCCTCTACTGGTCGATCTCGGCGCCGCGCGCCGGCGGGCTGTTCTTCCCGTTCCTGTGCGGGCTGGCGCTCGATGTCTTCCGCGGCGCCGTGCTCGGCGAGCATGCGCTCGCGCTCGTGCTGGTCGCGTTCCTCGCGATCCGCTTCCACCTCCTGATCCGCAACAAGCCCTTGTTCGAGCAGGCGCTGATCGCGTTCGCGGCACTCGCGCTGTACGAATTCGTCATCTGGTGCATCGACGGCTGGAGCGGGCACACGCTCAATTCGGGCCTGCGCTGGCTGCACCCGGTCACGGGCGGCCTGCTGTGGCCGGTCGTCTGCGGATTGCTGTCGCGCACGCATCGGCCGCGCTAGGGCGGCGGGCATGGCGGCGAACGTTCGCATCAAGGACCAGTGGAAGGAGCAGCGGCTCTTCGAGCAACGCTCGCTGGTTGCCGGCGGCGTCATCGCGGCGCTCTCGGTACTGCTGCTCGCCCGGCTCGTCACGCTGCAGGTCGTCCGGCACGACTATTACACCGATCTCTCGCAGGGCAACCGGGTGCGCATCGAGCCGCTGCCCGCGCCGCGCGGGCTCATCCTCGACCGCAACGGCACGGTGCTCGCGGAGAACCGCCCTGCCTACCAGCTCGAACTGGTGCGCGAGGAGGTGCCCGACCTCGGCGACACCCTCAGGCGCCTGGCCGCGATTGGCCTCATTCCCGCCGATGACCTCGACGACGCCCGCAAGCTCGTGATGTCGCACCGCAGCTTCGACAGCGTGCCGGTCCGCCTGCGGCTCGACGAGGAGGAAATCGCCACGTTTGCCGTGCACCGCTTCGAGTTTCCCGGGGTCGACATCCGTACGCGCCTGGCGCGTTCCTATCCCTACGGCGAGCTGGCCGTGCACGCGCTCGGCTATGTCGGCGCGATCAGCGAACAGGACCTCGGGCAGATCGACCGCGCGGCCTATGCCGGCACGACGCTGATCGGCAAGCTGGGCGTCGAAGCCGCCTACGAAAAGGACCTCCACGGCCAGAACGGATCGCGCGAGATCCTGGTGAACGCGCAGGGTCGCTCGGTACAGCGCCAGGGCGCCTTCGTGCCGAACCTGCGCACCGTGGCCCCGGTCGCCGGCGAAGACCTGCTGCTCGCGATGGACCTCGACGTGCAGAAGGTCGCGGAGGAGGCGCTCGGCGACCGTCGCGGTGCCGTCATCGCCATCGATCCGGGCAACGGCGACGTGCTCGCGCTCGCGAGCCGCCCCGGGTTCGATCCCAATACCTTCGGGCGCGGCATCACGCGCCTCGAGTACCAGGCGCTGCTCGACAACATCGACCGGCCGCTCTTCAACCGTGCGCTGCGCGGCACCTACCCGCCAGGCTCGACGATCAAGCCGG
>CAZRLI010000301.1:0-2943 GCA_964600535.1 uncultured Steroidobacteraceae bacterium
TGTTCTTCACCGACTCGCCCTCGATCCGCGACGTGCTGCTGTTCCCGCACCTGCGGCCGCAGTCCTGAGGCGGGCCGTGGCGGGCGTGCGCACGCGCGATGCGCCGATCGGGGTCTTCGATTCGGGGGTGGGCGGCCTCACCGTGCTGCGGGCGCTGCGTGCAGCGCTGCCGCGGGAGGATTTCCTCTACCTCGGCGATACGGCGCGCCTGCCCTACGGCACCAAGAGCCGCGATTCCGTCGTGCAGTACGCGCTGCAGGCCTCGAGCCTGCTGGTCGAACGCGGCATCAAGTGCCTCGTCGTCGCCTGCAATACCGCCTCCGCCGTGTCCCTGCCCGCGATGCGGGCGGCCTACGCCGGGCTGCCGGTGATCGGCGTGCTCGAACCCGGGGCCACCGCAGCCTGCGACGCAACGCGCAACGACCACATCGCCGTGATCGCGACCGAAGGCACCGTGCAGGGCGGCGCGTACCAGGCCGCCATCCGGGCCCGGCGCCCGCAGGCGCGCGTCACGTCGCTCGCCTGCCAGGTGTTCGTGGCGCTCGCCGAAGAGGGCTGGACGAGCGGCAGCGTCGCGACGGAGTCCGCCCGCTGCTACCTCGGCGGTCTCTTCAACGGGCAGGGCCCGGATCGGCCCGACACGCTGGTGCTCGGCTGCACCCACTTCCCGATGCTGGCCGGGCCGATCCGCGCGGTCGTCGGCGCCGATGTGGCGATCGTGGACTCGGCCGTGACGGCCGCGCAGGCCACGTACCGGTGCCTGTCGGGGCTCGGTCTGCTGGCCGCGGGACGGGGACAGGTCGCGCTGCTCGCCACCGATTCGCCCGCGCGCTTTGCGCGGGTCGGCAGCGCCTTCCTGGGCGAGCCGGTCGACGCCGGGCAGGTCGAACTCGTCGACCTCAGTGCGGCAGGGAATACGGCAACGGCAGGGTTTGCGCCTCGATCGGTACGCTGACCGCGCCGGGTGTGGCAGGCACGGCGGATTCGTCCGTCGCCTCGCCGGCCGCGGCGAGCGGGGCGACAGCCAGGAACTCCACGCGGCCATCCGCCAGGGTCACGGCCTCGACCACCTGGAAGGCGCGCCCGTCGGCCAGCTGGCCGGTGGCGCCGGGCGTGAGTGCCATGCCTGGCGGCGCGGCCGAGCGAAACCGCTGCATGCGGCGCTTCACGCGGCCGCGGTAATGCGCGCGCGCAATGATCTCCTGGCCTGTGTAGCAACCCTTGTCGAACGCGATGCCGTCGACGCAGTCGAGGTTCAGCATCTGCGCAACGAAGGCTTCGCTCGTGGCGCGGTAGACCTGCGGCAGCCCGGCGGCGACGTCGAGCGCGCGCCACAGCTCGCGGCTGATCGGTGCGCCGCGTGACGGCGCAAGGCGCGGGCCGCCCGTGCCGGCCGCGCTGACGAGCAGCGTGCGCGCGTCGCCGTCCGCGATCCCGGTGACCCGCAGCTCGCCGCTGCCATCGGTGAGGCTGACCCGGGCACGCAGGACGTAGCGGCGCAATCGCGCGGCGAGCGCTTCGACCAGTTCGCGCGGCAGGATGCAATGCACGCCGTCGTCGGCCGGCAGCAGGCGCAGGACGGCGATGACGCGTCCCTGCGGCGTGTGGCAGCCGGCGAAGCGCGCGTGACCGGCAACCAGGCGCGTCACATCCTGCGACAATTGTCCTTGCAGGAAAGCAAGTGCGTCGCGGCCGCCCACCGTGAGCACGCCGAGATCGTCGAGTTCGCAATGTCCGTACAGCGGGGTCCTGTTGTCCATGCGGCGGCCGCGCGGGCGGTGGAGGGGAGGGGGGAATTCTGGCAGAATTGCGCCTCTATGCCGCAGCCGGTCGATCCTCCAGGCGAATCTTCGATCGAGACCGGGCCGCTGCGCGAGCCGCCCGTCCCACGCGAGGTCGGTGGTCCCTCCGGACCCGAGCCCACCCGCTACGGCGACTGGGAACGCAACGGCCGCTGCATCGATTTTTGACTGAGGGAGAACGCATGCGCCCACGGCCGCTGTCGCCGCACGCAACGGTGTACCGCTTGCAGTACACGATGATCGGTTCCTTTGCGCATCGCCTGACGGGCATCGCGCTCTCGGCCGGGCTGCTGGTGCTGGCGGCCTGGCTCGCGGCGGTGGCGCGCGGCGCGGTGGCCTATGCCGGCGCGGCAGCGGTGCTGTCGGGCGCGTTCTTCAAGGGGCTGCTGGCGCTCTGGCTGCTTGCCTTCTGCTATCACCTGTTCAACGGCGTGCGCCACCTCGTGTGGGACCTCGGCTACGGGCTCGAGAAGCGCGAGGCGCGGCGCAGCTACCGCATGACGATCGTCGCGGCGCTGGTGCTGTTCGCCGCGCTCGCCTGGCTGCTCTTCGGGCGCGGCGGGGTGGCCGCATGAGCCTGCGCACGCCGCTCGGCCGCCAGCTCGGCCTCGGTTCAGCGCACGCGGGCACCCACCACTGGATCCTGCAGCGGGCCACCGCCGTGGCGCTGGTCGCGCTCACCGTGTGGTTCGCCCTGTCGCTCGTGCGCCTGCCGCTGCTCGACCACGCGGGCGTCAGTGCCTGGATCGCGCACGGCGCCAATCCGGTGCTGCTCGGCCTGCTGGTGTTCGCGGCCGCCTGGCATTCGCAGCTCGGCGTGCGGGTGGTGATCGAAGACTATGTGCACGGCCGGCATGCAAAGATCGTCCTGCTGCTCGCCAGCGCGTTCGCGCACGTGCTGGTCGCCGCCACCGCGGTGCTCGCGGTCGTGCGGATCGCGGTGCGGAGCTACGGATGAGCGACTACGCCTTCATCGACCACAGCTATGACGTCGTCGTCGTCGGCGCGGGCGGCGCGGGACTGCGCGCCACGCTCGGGCTCGCCGAGGCGGGCCTCAGCACCGCGTGCATCACCAAAGTCTTCCCGACGCGCAGCCATACCGTCGCCGCGCAGGGCGGCATCAGCGCCGCGCTCGGCAACA
>CAZRLI010000302.1:0-2924 GCA_964600535.1 uncultured Steroidobacteraceae bacterium
CGACGTCGGCGCGGGCGGGCTGTCGAACGCGGTCCCCGAGGTCGTCGCGCACAGCCAGCGCGGCGCGCGCATCGACCTGCGCGCGGTGCCCAGCGACGAGCCGGGCATGACGCCGATGGAAATCTGGTGCAACGAGGCGCAGGAGCGCTACGTGCTGACGATCGCGCCGCGCGACCTTGCGCTGTTCGATGCGCTGTGCGCGCGCGAGCGCGCACCCTATGCGGTGATCGGCGAAATCGATGGCAGCGGGCGCCTGGTCGTCCACGACAGCCTGGCCGCCGAGGACGTCGTCGACATGCCGATCGAGGTGCTGCTCGGCAAGCCGCCGCGCATGTTGCGTGACGTGCGTTCGCTCGTGCCGGCCCGCCTGCCGCTCGCGGCCGCCGCACGCGTCACGGGCGCTGCAGGGCTGCGCGAGGCCGCATTGCGCGTGCTGCAGTTTCCCGCCGTCGCGGACAAGACCTTCCTCATCTCGATCGGTGACCGCAGCGTCGGGGGCCTGGTCAGTCGCGACCAGATGGTCGGCCCCTGGCAGGTGCCGGTCGCGGATGTCGCGGTGACGCTCGCCGACTACGAGGGCTATGCCGGCGAGGCGATGGCGATGGGCGAGCGCACGCCGGTGGCCGTGCTCGACGGGCCGGCGTCGGGCCGGCTCGCGGTCGCGGAAGCCGTACTCAACATCCTCGCCGCGGATATCGCCGCGCTCGGTGACATCCGGCTTTCCGCCAACTGGATGGCGGCCTGCGGCGAGCCGGGCGAGGACGCGGCCCTGTACGCGACCGTGCGGGCCGTGGGCGAGGAACTGTGCCCGGCGCTCGGCATCGCCATTCCCGTCGGCAAGGACTCGCTGTCGATGAAGACCGCGTGGGGCGAGGGCAGTGTCATCGCGCCCGTGTCCCTGGTCGTGTCCGCGTTTGCGCCGGTGCGGGACGCACGCCGCACCTGGACGCCGGCGCTGCGCAGCGATCCCGGTCCCACCCGGCTGCTGCACGTGTCGCTCGGTGGCGCCCGGCGCCGGCTCGGTGGTTCGGCCTTCGCGCAGGTCTACGGTGAACTCGGCGACGAGTGCCCGGATCTCGATGACCCCGCGCGCCTCGTGGCGTTTGCCGGGGCGCTGCGCGCGTTGCGCGCCGCGGGGCAGGTGCTCGCCTACCATGACGTATCCGACGGGGGCCTGTTCGCGACGCTCGTCGAGATGGCGTTTGCCGGCCGCTGCGGGCTCGATGTGAGCCTGCCTGCCGCCGCGGGCACGGTCGCGGCGGCGCTCTTCGCCGAAGAACCCGGTGCGGTGTTGCAGGTGCCGGCCGCCGCGGTCGATGCGGCGTGTGCGCTGCTGCAGGCGCACGGGCTGGCGGAATGCGTACGCGACATCGGCGCGCCGGTGGCGTCGATGCGGGTGCACGTCGCGGTGGGCGGCATCGCGCTCGACCTGCCGTGGCGGGAATTGCGCGCTGCCTGGTCGCGCACCTCCGCCGAGATGCGCCGCCTGCGCGACGAGCCGGCCTGCGCGGACGAGGAATTCGCGGCGAGTTGCGACGAGTCCGACCCGGGGCTCACGGTGGCGCTCGGCTTCGACCCGGACGACGACATCGCCGCACCGTACATCGCGCGCGGCGTGCGACCCCGTGTCGCGGTGCTGCGCGAACAGGGCGTGAACAGCCAGGTCGAGATGGCCGCAGCGCTCGATCGCGCCGGCTTCGAGCCGCACGACGTGCACATGACCGACCTGCTGGCCGGCAGGCGCTCGCTCGCTGAATTCCGCGGCCTCGTAGCCTGCGGCGGCTTCTCCTACGGCGATGTGCTCGGTGCCGGTGAGGGCTGGGCGAAGTCGATCCTCCACCACGCGCGCGCGCGCGAGGAGTTCACCGCCTACTTCGCACGGCCGGACACCTTCACGCTCGGCGTCTGCAACGGCTGCCAGATGCTCGCCGCACTCAAGGCGCTCGTCCCGGGCGCCACGCACTGGCCGCGTTTCGTGCGCAATCGTGGCGAACAGTTCGAAGGCCGTTTCTCGCTCGTCGAGGTCCTGCCGTCGCCCTCGGTGCTGTTCGCGGGCATGGCGGGGTCGCGCCTGCCGGTGGCCGTGGCCCATGGCGAGGGCCGCGCGGAGTTCGCCTCGGATGACGCGGAAGCGGCCTTCGCTGCCGCGGGGCTCACCGCCTTCCGCTACATCGACCATCGCGGTGAGGTGGCGACACGTTATCCCGCGAATCCGAACGGCTCACCGCGCGGTATCGCGGCGGTAACGAGCGCGGACGGCCGGGTGACGCTGACGATGCCGCACCCCGAGCGCTCCTTCCGCTACGTGCAGCACTCCTGGCACCCGCCGGGCGCCGGCGAGTCGAGCGGCTGGATGCGCCTCTTCCGCAACGCGCGGGTGTGGGTGGCCTGAACCGCTGATCGCGCTCAGGCGGCGAGGGCGCCGGCCTTCACGAGGCTTGCGACGGCCGCGATGTCGTGGTCGAGGCGGTGGTCTTCCCGCCGAAAGGGCACGCGCTCGCGGATGCGGGCATGCAGCGCCTCGAGCATCGCGCTGGTGTGCAGCGGGCGCATCACGTCGATGGCGTGCGCCGCGGCGAGGAACTCGATCGCGAGTACCGAGGCTGCGCGATCGCAGATCAGCGAGAGTTTCTCGCCCGCCCACGGCGCCATGCTGACGTGGTCCTCCTGGCCGGCCGACGTCGGGATCGAATCGACCGATGCCGGGTGCGCAAGCGACTTGAGGCTCGAAGCCAGCGCGGCCGCGGAGACGTGCGCGATCATGAAACCCGATTCGAGGCCGGGGTGCTCCGCCATGAACATCGTCAGGCGCGGATTGACGCGGCGGTCGAGCAGGTCGATGCGCCGCTCGGACATGGAGGCCGCATCGGCGGTCGCGTTCGCCATGAAGTCGGCGACGTAGCCGAGCGGTGCGGCGTGGAAAT
>CAZRLI010000303.1:0-2895 GCA_964600535.1 uncultured Steroidobacteraceae bacterium
GCGACGCCCGAAGGCGCGCGCGACTACCTCGTGCCCTCCCGCACTCACCCCGGCAAGTTCTTCGCCTTGCCGCAGTCACCGCAGATCTTCAAGCAGTTGCTGATGGTCGCGGGCTTCGAGCGCTATTACCAGGTCGCACGCTGCTTCCGCGACGAAGACCTGCGCGCCGACCGGCAGCCCGACTTCACCCAGCTCGACATCGAGACATCGTTCCTGGGGCAGGACGAGATCATGTCGCTGATGGAGGGCCTGATCCACCATCTCTTCAAGTCGGTGCTCGATGTGGACCTGCCGCGGCCCTTCCTGCGCCTCAGCTACGCAGAGGCGATGCGCCGCTTCGGTTCGGACAAGCCCGACCTGCGCGTGCCGCTCGAGCTCGTCGATGTCGCGGACCTGGTCGCCGGTTGCGACTTCAAGGTCTTTGCCGCACCCGCCGGGGACCCGCAGGGCCGCGTCGCGGCGCTGCGCGTGCCGGGCGGCAGCGCACTGCCGCGCTCGCAGATCGACGACTACACCGCCTATGTGGCGCGCTACGGCGCGCGCGGCCTCGCCTACATCAAGGTGAACGAACGCGCGAAGGGGCGCGAGGGCCTGCAGTCACCGATCATCAAGTTCCTGTCGGATGCGGCGGTGGCGGGCATCCTCGAGCGCACCGGCGCGCAGGATGGCGACCTGGTCTTCTTCGGCGCGGACTCGGCGAAGGTGGTGTGCGACGCGCTCGGCGCGCTGCGCCTCAAGCTCGGCGAGGACCTCAAGCTCGTCGCGCACGCCTGGCGGCCGTTGTGGGTGGTCGACTTCCCGATGTTCGAGTGGGACTCCGACGCAAAGCGCTGGATGGCGATGCACCACCCGTTCACCTCGCCCGCGAACCTCGATCCGGCGGCGCTGCGCGCACAACCCGGCGCGGCACTCGCGAAGGCCTACGACATGGTGCTGAACGGCTCGGAGATCGGCGGCGGCAGCGTGCGCATCCACTCGCAGTCGCTGCAGTCCACGGTGTTCGAACTGCTCGGCATCGACCACGAGGAAGCGCAGCGCAAGTTCGGCTTCCTGCTCGATGCGCTGAAGTTCGGCGCCCCGCCCCACGGCGGCATCGCCTTCGGCATCGACCGGCTCGTCATGCTGCTGTCGGGCGCCGACAGCATTCGCGACGTGATCGCCTTCCCCAAGACGCAGACGGCCGCCTGCCCCCTCACCGACGCACCGACCGAAGTGAGCGAACAGCAGCTGCGCGACCTGCACATCCGGGTGCGCCTGCCGCCCGCGCCCGGCTGACCGCGGGTGCATCAGGCGGGGTGGGCCGAGTGCTCGATGAGCGCAATGACCACTACGCCCGCCGCGATCAGCACGACCTGCAGGAGGCTCGAGCGCGGGTCGAGCCGGCGATGGAGGCCCGGGATCAGGTCGGCGACCGCCACGTAGAGGAGGCTCGCTGCCGCCACGGCGAGCACCCAGGGCAGCGCCCCGAGCACCGGGCGCAGCGCGAACCAGGCGATCACGCCCCCGACGACCGCGGCGAGGCTCGTCGCGAGGTTGAACCAGAGCGCCCGCACCCGCGGCCAGCCGGCATTGAGCAGGATCGCGAAATCACCCACTTCCTGCGGAATCTCGTGCGCCGCGACGGCCAGGGCCGTGGCGATGCCGAGGTTGAAGTCGGTCATGAAGGCCGCCGCGATCAGCACGCCGTCGAGGGCGTTGTGCAGGGCGTCGCCCGCGAGCACGAGCCAGGCCGCGGCCTGCTCGTGCGGGTCATCGTGATGTTCACCGTGGCAATGCCGCCAGAGGACCAGCTTCTCGAGCACGAAGAAGAGCAGCAGCCCGCCGACGAGCGCGAGGCCGATGCCGTGTGCGCCGCCCTCGCCCGCGCCTTCGATCGCGTGCGGCAGCAGCGCCAGCAGCGCGGCTCCCAGCAACGCGCCCGTGGCGAAGCTGACGAGATGCGGCAGGACCCGCGCCCGTGCGGCCGCGGGCAGCAGCAGCACCAGGCCGGCGCAGGCGGCGCTCGCCAACCCGCCCAGCGCCGTCGCCAGCACGATGACCGGGAGCATGCTCATGGCGCCCGCCAGACGAGCGCCGCCATGCGGCCGCACTGGCCATCGCGGCGATACGAAAAGAACCGCTCGCGGTCCGCGAATGTGCACGAGCCGTCGGCCGCCACGGCCTCGATGCCGCATGCGGCGAGCCGCCGGCGGGCGAGCCAGGGCAGGTCGCACCACCAGCGATCGGTGCGGCCCGGGCGGAACGCCTCGGCCGCGGCCGGGTCCGGCGCGACGAATGCGTCGCGCACCTCGGCACCGACCTCGTAGTGCTGCTTGCCGATCGAAGGACCGAGCCACGCGACGAGCCCGCCCGGCGGCACCCCCATCGCGCGCACCGTCGCCTCGAGCACGCCCGCCGCGAGGCCGCGCCAGCCGGCGTGCGCGGCGCCGACCGCCGCGCCGTCCCGCGATGCGAACAGCACCGGCAGGCAGTCCGCCACCATGATCGCGCAGACCCGGCCACCCGCCCGCGTGAACGCGGCATCGGCGGGCCCGCGGGGTGCCGCGCCATCGCCATCGATTTCGTGGACCACGATGCCGTGCACCTGCTGCAGCCACGCAGGAGCGCAAGGCAGCGCGAGCGCCTCGGCCACCCTGCGACGGTTGTCGGCGACCCGCAGCGGATCGTCGCCGACGTGCGCGCCGAGGTTGAGCGTATCGAAGGGCGCGGCGCTGGCGCCGCCCGTGCGCAGCGTGAAGGCGGCATGCACCCCGGCCGGGGCGGCCCATTGCGGCGTGATCCACATGGATTGCATGATCCGGTGTCGGGCCGATGAATGCGAGGGGTATGAAGAAGATTGCCTGGCTTGCCGTTGCCGCCACGGGTGCCTTTGCGCTCGGCGGGCTCGCCCTCCAT
>CAZRLI010000304.1:0-2887 GCA_964600535.1 uncultured Steroidobacteraceae bacterium
GGTGGCGCGGAAATACTTGGCGGCATCCGCAACCCGCCACTTGATGTAGAAGTCGACCAGCAGGCCACGGTTCTCGTTGGTCAGGAAGGTCTCGCCGGCGTAGTTCTGCGTGACGACCCGGCGCTCGAAGCGCGCGACCTGGTCGATGAACGGCCACTTCAGGTGCAGCCCCGGGCCGTAGTCGGTTCCCTGGATCTCGCCGAACTGCGTGCGGATCGCCAGCTGCGTCTGCTGCACGGTGAACAGCGACGAGGAGGCCACCAGCAGCAGGACGACCACCCCGATGATCACTGGCATGGCGCGCGGCGACATCAGCGTTCTCCCCGCTGCCGGCCGTCGACCGTGACGGTCTCGGCTTCCGGGGCAGCGCTCGCGGCCGCGCCCGCGGGCGCGGCGGTATTGACCTCCCGCGTGCGCCCTTCAGTCAGCCTGTCGAGCGGCAGGTAGATCACGTTGCCGGATGACTTCGAATCGATCACCACTTTCTTCGAGCCCTTCATGACGGCCTCGATGGTGTCGAGGTACAGGCGCTCACGCGTGACCCGCGGCGCCGCTTCATAGGCCTGGCGCAGTTCCGTGAAGCGGGCGGCTTCGCCGGTCGCCAGCGCGGTCACCTGCGCCTTGTAGGCTTCCGCGTCCTGGATCTGGCGCGACGCGGCGCCTTCCGCCACCGGAATCAGCCCGCTCTGGTAGGTTTCGGCTTCCTTCTGCAGGCGCTCGCGGTCGGCGATCGCCTTGTTCGCATCGCGCTGCGACGGCACGACCGCCTCCGGCACCTGCACCTCGGTCAGGTTGACGCTGGTGACGCGGATCCCGGTCCCGTACACGTCGAGCGTGCGCTGGATCAGGTCCTTGGTGCGCTCGGTGACCTGCTGGCGCGCCGAGACGAGGATCGCCTCGAGGTCACCCCGGCCGACGATCTCGCGTATCGCGCTTTCGCTCACCTCGCGCAGCGACGATTCCGGATCGCGCACGCCGAACAGCACCTTGACCGGATCGCTGAACTGGTACTGCACGGCGAGGGTCAGGTTGACGAGATTCACGTCCGCCGTGAGTACGCGCGATTCGTACTTCACGCTGTTGACCGCCGAGACGTTCACCTTGGTGATCGCCTCGACGCCACGCAGCCTCCAGCCCCAGCCCGGATCGCGCACGCCGACGAACTTGCCGAATCGCTGCACGACGCCGCGCTCGGCGGGGTTGACCTGGTAGAAGCCCGACACCAGCCAGCCGACCACCACGATCGCGAGCAGGATGAGGGGCGACGGGCCGTTCTTGGGACCGCCGCCGAAGAACGACTCGATCCGGCGCTGCCAGTCCTTCACGGCCTGGTCGACGCCGTCCGCACCGGGTTTGCGGCCCCAGGGATTCTGCTGACCGCCAGGTTGATTCCAAGCCATGGTTAACGCAATTCCGCCGCCGGGAGAACCGGGGATTCTAGCAGTCCGCCGAGCGCCGCAGGAACGTTCGCGGCTGGCGCGTCCACCATGACCTGCGCCCCGGGCGTACGGGCGAGCGCGAGCAACTCCACGTCGGGCAGCTGCACGACCATCTCGCACCCGCCGTCCTCGAGGGCGCGCTCGGCGCGCACGGTGCCGGAGGCGTAGAGCCGCGAGCGCAGCGCGCCGAGTGCCGCGGACAGCCGCACGGTCGCGGTCCGCACCGCGCGCGCGAGGCGCTCGGCAATGGCCTCGCGCAGCAGCTCGAGGCCCGCGCCGCGCGCGGCCGATATCCAGACCCGCGCCGCCGAACCCGCGGCATCGCGCTCGAGCCGTGGCGCGATCTCGAGCCGGTCGATCTTGTTGTAGACGCAGATCTGCGGGATCCCGCCGGCGCCGATTTCCCCGAGTACCGCGTTCACGGCGCCGATGTGCTCGTCGCGCCGCGGGTCGCTCGCATCGATCACGTGCAACAGCAGCGTCGCCTCGCGCGCCTCGGTGAGCGTCGAGCGGAACGCCGCCACGAGTTCGTGCGGCAGCTCGCGGATGAAACCGACGGTGTCGGCAAACACGCATTCCGTGCCGCCCGGCAGGCGCAGGCGGCGCACCAGCGGATCGAGCGTCGCGAACAGCTGGTCGGCGACGTAGGCATCGGCGCCGGTCATGGCGCGAAACAGCGTCGACTTGCCGGCGTTGGTGTAGCCGACCAGCGCCACGGACGGCACCGGGATCCCGGCGCGCGCACGCCGCCCGGTCTCGCGCTGCAACTGCAGTTTCTCGAGCCGGCGGGTGAGCACGCGCACGCGTTGCCCGACGAGGCGGCGGTCGGTCTCGAGCTGGGTCTCGCCGGGGCCGCGCAGGCCGATGCCGCCGCCGCGCTGGCGCTCGAGGTGGGTCCAGCCCCGCACCAGGCGCGTCGCGATGTGTTTCAGCTGCGCGAGCTCGACCTGCAGCTTGCCTTCATGGCTGCGGGCGCGCTGCGCGAAGATGTCGAGGATGAGCCCGTTCCGGTCGAGCACGCGCCGGCCCGTCAGCTTCTCGAGGTTGCGCTCCTGGCTGGGCGACAGTGCATGGTCGACCAGGATGACGTCGGCCGTGTGCTCAAGCGCGCGGTCGCGGATTTCCTCCGCCTTGCCGCTGCCGACGAAGTAGCGCGGATCGGGCCGCTCGCGCCGCCCGGTAATCGTCACCACCGGCTGTGCGCCGGCGGAGAGGGCGAGTTGGGTGAACTCCTCGATGTCCTCGGGATCGGCGGCAGCGCCGAGCCCAAGGCGCACGAGCACCGCTCGCTCACCGGTACGCGGGCGTTCGAACATTACTCCGCTTGCGGCTCCGCGGCGCCGGCCGCCTCGTCCGCCGACGGCACACGCACGTTGCGCGCGGGCACGACGGTCGAGATCGCGTGCTTGTAGACCATCTGGCTGACGCTGTTCTTGAGCAGCACCACG
>CAZRLI010000305.1:0-2868 GCA_964600535.1 uncultured Steroidobacteraceae bacterium
ACAATGAGTACGATGGCCTGCAGTTCGGCGTCACCACGCCCGATGGCGGCTTCGGGCGCATCAATGCCGGCAATGCGACCATCGACGGCCTGGAGCTCGAAGTCACGGCGGTCCCGGTCGAGGGCCTCGAGCTGAACGGCTCGCTCGGCCTGCTCGACAGCGAGTACACCAAGTGGACTGCGGCGCTCTCGACCTGCGCGGCGCAGGGCCTCACGACCGTCCAGCAATACCTCGACCTGCCGCTCAAGCAGGCGCCCGAGTGGAGCTATCGCCTCGGCGCGAACTACTCCTTCGACATGGGGCAGCGCGGCGTCTTCTCGCTCGGTGCCGACTATTCCGCGAAGGATGACCACTACAACAACCTGTGCGCGAGCCCGGGCATCCGCGTGCAGGACTACGAGTTCCTGAATGCGCAGCTGCGCTGGAAGAACGCGGACGAAAAGCTGCTGGTCACGCTCGCAGGCAACAACCTGACGGATTCCGAGGTGTTCAACGGCGGCTTCGACTTCGGCCGTTCGCTCGGTTTCGCCGCCGGCTACCTGTACGCGCCCCGTACATGGTCGCTGTCGGTCCGCTACGGCTTCTGACCTGACGTAGCCGGGAACGGGTGCCGGGTCTTCGATTGTCCGGTTATTTCGCTGGCGTGAAATAACCGGACAATCGAAGGCCCGGCACCATGTTCTCCCTGCTGGATGCCCTGCGCGGGGCTGTCGGAGAGGACGCCGTCCGCACGGACGAGGCGGCGCTCGCCCTCGCAGCAAGCGATCTCTATGCGTCGGGCGCGCGGCCGATCGCGGTGGTGCGCCCCGCCGACAGCCGGGGGGTGGCCGCGGCCATCGAGGCCGCGACCCGCCGTGGCTGTGCGGTCCTGCCGCGCGGCGGCGGCCTCAGCTATACCGCCGGTTACACCCCGCCGACCCATGAGGCCATCACGCTCGACCTGGGCGGCCTGAACCGCATCCTCGCCATCGAGCCGGACGACCTCTACGTCACCACGCAGGCCGGCGTCACCTGGCGGCAGCTCCACGAGGCACTGCGCCCGCTCGATTTGCGCCTGCCGTTCTTCGGCACCTTTTCCGGCGCGGGGGCCACGGTCGGTGGCGGCCTGAGCCACGGCGCCCTCTTCTTCGGCTCCGCCCGCTATGGCTCGGCGGCCGACAACGCCCTCGGGCTCGAGGTGGCGCTGGCGGACGGGACGCTGCTGCGGACCGGGCTTGCGGCGCTCGCCCGGCCCACCAAGCCGGTCCTGCGCAGCTTCGGGCCCGACCTCACCGGGCTGCTGACTCACGACGGCGGCGCATTTGGCGTGAAGACCGAGGCGACCTTGCGCCTGATCCGCGCGCCGGCGCACACCGGCTACCTGTCATTCCTGTTCACCGACCTGCCCACGGCAGCGGCATCGCTGTCCGCGATCGCACGGGCAGACGTCGCGGAGGACATCTACATCCTCGACGCGGCTTCGGTGGCCGCGGCGACCCAGGTGTCCCGCGCCGAGATGGCGCGCAGCCTGCGATCGGTGCTGCGCGCGGCCCGCGGACCCTGGCAGGCCGCACGCGCGCTCGCCTCGCTGGCGCGCGGCGGCACCCGCCCGGTGCCCGACGCCGGCTGGACCGTGCACGTCGTCGCCGCCGGCCGCAGTTCACGCGCCGTCGCCGACGATCTCGCCATCGCGCGCCGGCTGGCCGCGACGCTCGGCGGCACGGAACTCGCACCGACCGTTCCCCGCGTGGCGCGCGCCGACCTCTTCGCGAACCTCAACGGCGTCCTCGACCGCGACGGGCGACGCTGGGCTGCGCTCAACGCCAAGGTGGCGCACTCCGACGCACGCGCCGTCATCGAAGGCTTCGACCGCCTGGTTGCCCCGCAGGCCGCTGCGATGGCGCGGCTCGGCGTCAGCGTGACGCGCCTCTGTTCCGCGCTCGGCAGCCTCGCGTTCAGCTTCGAGTGCGTGTTCCACTGGTCGGACGCATGGCTTCCCCTGCACCGTGCGGCACCGGATCCGGCGTGGCTTGCGGGCCTGGTCGAGCCGCCGCCAAACCCCGCCGCGCGCGCGCTGGTCGCTGAACTGCGCGCCTCGACGGTGGCCTTCTTCCGGGAACTCGGTGCCGCCTCGAACCAGATCGGGCGCACGTATCCCTTTATCGAGGCGCTGCAGCCTGCGACGGCCACGCTGCTGCGGCAACTGAAGACGCAGCTCGACCCGAAGGGGCTCATGAACCCCGGCGTGCTGGGGCTCTGAAGAAGCGGGCCGCCGCCCGCTATCTTGCGCGCTCCACGAGGTCGATGCGCAGCCCTGCCGGCGTCGAGAGCGTCGCCATCCTTCCCGGGCCGTAGATCCCCGCGCCCCGCCCGAGATCGGTGACGGCATCCGCCCGCGGCGGCGCCAGCCAGCGCGCGAGATCGTCCACGAAATAAGTGACCGACAGCTGGCCGCGCGACGGCGCCCTGGCGCGCGGGTAGCGGTTCTCGCTGGTGACGCCCCGGTATTGCACGAGTTCGATGCGGCCGAAGGCGCGCCGCGCGTCGCCCAATATGCGCACATCGAGGCTCGCTCCCGGCGGCAGCCCGATCGTCCTTTCGATCGAGGGCCCACTGAACTGGTTGTGCATGAGCTCCTCGAGGCCGAGCACTTGCCGCAGGTATTGCGCCTCGCGCCCGTTGTCCGGCGAGACCGCCACGACGAGCGGCGCCACGCCGTAGCCCTTTGCACTCACGGTCTCCGGGTGCGCGGGCTGCTCGACCAGCACGACGTTGATGCCATCGTGCCCCGTCATGTGCGCCTCGTAGACCTTTTCGCCCTTGTCCGTCTCGAGCACGCCGACCCTGGAGCGGAACCGGTAGCCGCCGGCGGCGAGCTCCGCGTAGCGG
>CAZRLI010000306.1:0-2827 GCA_964600535.1 uncultured Steroidobacteraceae bacterium
CTGAGCCCCCACCTGGCCTGCCAGCGGATAAGCGATCAACCAGCAAACATGGCTCAGCGCGAACTGCGCCGCAAAGATCGCGGGCCTGTCGCTTTCTACTGATGAGCGACGAAGCAGCCTACCCGACGGGGTGATACTCGCCGAGTACGCCAAGCCAAGGAGTGCCCATAGGGAGAGAAGCACTATCCAGAGCTGTTCGTCATTGCCGATCCACTGGAAAGTGACGGCTCCGGCGGCGAGCAAAAATGCTAGAAGAAGAGAGCCGGTCAGCATGACGGTTCTGTCCTTCACGCGATCCAGAACCCGAGGCAGCGCAAGAGCCGCGATCATGGAGCCTCCCCCGTAGGCTGCCAATGCCCAGGCGACTTGGCCCTGACCTAGGCCAAGCACCTGTCGGACGATAACAACCGTATTTACGATTACCATCGCACTCGCCGCGGCGGCTGCGAGATTGACGGCGAGCAGCCCGCGAAGTCGAGGTGTCTTCAGATAGAACCGGATGCCGCGGGTGGTGTGAGCATATATCCCGCCAGTGCGCGGTTTTGCCGGCGAGCGAGGAAGCGCGACGGAGAGCACCATCAACGCCGATCCGATGAAGCCCACAGCCGTTCCCGCAAACAGCCAGTGAAAGCTCATGACGCTGAGGAGGACCGCCGCGAGCATCGGGCTGAGCAGACTCTCGAGATCATAGGCCAGACGCGAAAGCGACAGTGCGCGCGTGTAATCCGCCTCCTTCGGGAGGACATCTGGGATCGTCGCCTGAAAGGTTGGGGTGAATGCGGCCGAAGCTGACTGCAGCAAGAAGATAAGGACGTAGACCTGCCAGATTTCTGTGACGAAAGGCAGCACCAGCGCGACCCCGCAGCGGATGAGATCCATGGCGACGAGGAATGCACGGCGCGGAAGTTTGTCAGCGAACGCGCCGACCACAGGAGCCACGCCAATGTAAGCTATCATCTTGATGGCCAGAGCAGTTCCCAACACAGCTCCGGCATTCCCGCCGGCGATATCGAATGCGAGCAGCCCCAGGGCAACTGTCGCAAGGCCGGTCCCGACCAGAGCGATGATCTGCGCCGTCAAGAGGTGTCGGTAAGTGCGGTTGGCCAGAATCGAGAGCATCGGATCAGGATGCGGCAATCCTGAGCTGGGAACAAGTTGAACAGTGATTGCGTGGATTTCCTGCGGGAACAGCCATGTTGTGCTGCAACACGGCAACTGCTAACGCCAAACAGATGTCTAGGATGGTCCTGCAACTCCTGATGATTGTGACGTTGGCGATTAGCAATTTGCATTCGCCGGCGATGCTGCATGCGGAAGAGTCCGACCATGTCCATCACGTCGAGGCAGCGAGTTCAGATCACGAGCAGATCGCGGACAACCAGTCTCACGATATGGAGCGAGGCACTCTCGCACACGACCACCACGGACCGACTGCGATGACCGTGGCTTCTTCGGCTATCGAAGCCCCCCGGAATCTGTCGTCAGGTCAGTATCCTTTGGCCGACGCGTCTGCACTGCGCTCATGGCCGATTGCACCGCCGCCAGAGCCGCCCTCAGCCTGATCAACGTCTTCTGGCGCACCTGTCCGCAGGTGCGCCAACCACGTTCCGATCAGGAGATAATTCATGTCACGATTGATGACAGCGGCCCTGTTGGCGGGCGCGCTGTATTTGCCGGCCATACCGGCCAATGCCGAGCCGTTAACGCTCGAGCAGGCTATTCAACGCGCAAGCGAAGGGGCTCCGCGCCTTCAGGCGAGCGATGCGGCAGTTGAAGCCGCGCGCGCAGGACGCGTCCAGGCAGGCGTTCGCCCCAACCCGACTGTCACGGTAACCGGCGAGAACCTCGCGGGCAGCGGCCGCTATGACGTGCTGTCTCAATCCGAGATAACTGCGAGTTATGCCCAGACGCTGGAGCGCGGCGGCAAGCGCGAGGCACGCACGGTCTTGGCCGAGCGTGACATCGGGGTCGCTTCCGCGTCCGCTCAGATAGCGAGGCTGGATCTGGCCGCCCAAGTCGAGCGGGCTTATTACGACGTGATCATTGCCGATGAGATTGCGTGGGCCGCTGAATACCGCCTGAGAACCGAACGCGAAATGCAGACAGAAGCACTGCGACGGGTTCGAGGATACAAGGATCCGCTGTTCGTGGAGACGCGGGCTGCCGCACGCGTCGCTCAGGCGGACATTTACCTTCAGGAAGCCAAGCGCCGTCAGATCTCCGCCCGAAACGCACTGGCCTCTTTCTGGGGCGGGACTGGCGACGGCCTGGAAATCACTGGCAGCGTCCTCACCGATATCACTCGTCCGCTGGTCATTGCGCCCTCGGATGAAGCTTACGCGGAGGCACGAGTTGCACGGGCGCAAGCGGCCGTGACGCTCGAACAGTCGCGCGGCGTGCAGGACTACACCGTCTCGGGCGGGGTTCGTTATCTGCGCGGTACCGGCGATGTTGCCTTGGTGACCGGCGTGACAATCCCCATCGGCCGTTTCGACCGGAACCGGGGCAATATCGAGCGGGCGCAGGCGGAACGGCGGCGCCTGGAATTCGAAGCCGAGGCCGACCGGCTTGAGCGTCTTCGCCGCCTTGCATCGCTCCGGGCGGATGCAGATGCAGCAAGGCTGCGGGCGGATGCCATTCGTACCGAAGTGATGCCGCGAACCGTTCGGACGCTGGAACAGGTCCGCGAAGGCTACCGGCGCGGTGGGTTCAACTTCCGCGACGTACAGGATGCGGCCGACGCCATCATCGAAGTTCAGGAACAATGGATCGCAGCCGCCAACCGCTGGCGCGACCTTCAAACAGAAATTGACCGGCTGTCGGGACG
>CAZRLI010000307.1:0-2805 GCA_964600535.1 uncultured Steroidobacteraceae bacterium
TGACGGCAGTCGTGGTCTTGCCCACGCCGCCCTTCTGGTTCGCGACCGCGATGACACGCTTCATCCGGCCGAGTTTAGCGGCTCGCGTCGGCGGCCGCTTCCAGTTCCGACACCCAGTTCTCGAGCCAGCGGCGCCAGGCGGGGGAGCGGGCATAACGCGCCGCCCGGCTCCCGGCCGCGATCGCCGCCGACCGGTGCCCCATCTGCAGGTGGATGCGCGCCTCGGCGACCGCGATCTCCGGATGCGTCGGGTAGCGCATCGCTGCCGGCTGGACCACGGCGAACTGCTCCTCGGGCTTGCGATCGCCCAGCAGCTCGTCGACGGCCAGGACCACCAGGGTGGCCTCGAGACCATGCTCCTCGTGCCCGGTGATGCGCAGCAGCTGCGCGCGCGCGGCCTGCAGCGTGGCGACCTCGGCGGCCGCCGGTTCGCGCCGGCCCTCCTCCTGCGACACCACCTCGTCGATCAGTGCCTCGACCGTCGCCTCGCCGTCCGCGCCGGTCTTCTTCGGCTGCAACGCGCGCTCGACGAGCAGCCACTGCACCCTGCCCGAGGCCGCGACGGCCTGCGGATCGCCGACCGCGGCCCTGCGCGCCAGTTCGAGCGCCTCGGCGTCCCGCCCTTCGCGGAAGCGCACCTGCGCGAGCGCCGCCGACGCGAGCGGCAGCGACGGATCGAGCTCCAGCGCCCGCTGCGCGCGCTGCTCCGCCCCGGCGACATCATTGCCGGTGGCCAGGCCCGCGAGCGCGAGGCGCGCCAGTGCGACGGGTTCCGGCAGCTTGCGGATGACGACGTCCTTCGCGTCGCGCAGCGGCGTGCTCAAGGTCAGGCGGTAGCCCCGGATCCTGCCATCGCGACGATACGCCCGGATCTCCTCGTCGAGTTCGCTCATGGAAATGCCGAACGCCGCCTGCACGGCGTCGTCCACCAGCTTGCCGGCCGCGATCTCGCGCAGGTAGCGCTGCACCTGCCGACCGCGCTCCGGGCGCCCGACCAGCATGTAGTGCGCGGTCAGCCACGACTGCGGATAGAACATCGGCGTCATCGTGTGCCGGCGATACTCGGGCGAGTCATGGTCGACCGACAGGAGCATCGAAGTCGGCATCAGGTCGAAATAGGCGAACTCGGCCTTGCGGGCACGCGGCGTCAGGCCGAAGTCGATCTTGCCGTCGTGCTCGGTGATCGTACTGAACAGCTCGGCGACGCCCTCCGCCCACCAAGGCGGCAGCGGTACTTCCGAGCCGTTGTAGAGCACGTAGTGCATGTACTCGTGGAAGACAACTTCCCGCGACCGCATGCCGGCCGGCGTGCGGTCGAAGACGATGAAGTTGACATGGGCCTGTGGCAGGAAGAAGCCGGCGACCCCGGGCCCCGGCGCGAAGCTGCGCCAGTGGCCGGCATCGAGCGCGAACATCTGGGTCGGAATGCGCGGCACGCCACGGGTCAGCGGCGCGAGCACGCCGAGCGCCTGCTTGAACACCGCGAAGTCCCGCAGCGTGTCGCGCGTGTAGGCCTCCTTCGCGTCGGTTACGAGCACGAAGTCGTCGATGCGCGCTTCGAGCCATTGCGCGGCCTGCACGCGCGGCATTGCAGCAAGCCAGATCGCCGCGGCGAGGCCGGCCGCGACCCCCGCTCTTCTCCCGGCCATGGCGCAGTCTTACGCCGAAAGGCGCAGCACCGCCAGTGCCCGGCCCGCTTCGAGCCCGGGCACCCGCAGGGCGACCACCTCCTCGAGGTGCCAGGCGGCGTCGAGGTCGCGCAGTTCCTCGTCGAGGCGCGCGCCCTTCATGGCGAGCACGCGGCTGCGCGGCCCGCACAGCGGGCGCACCTGCGCGAGCAGCCTCGGCAGCGGCGCAAGGGCGCGGGCCACCACCGTGTCGAAGGGCCGCGCCGGCGCGAGGTCCTCGACCCGCGCATGCAGCGGCTCGACGTTCGCGAGGCCGAGCGCGCGCACCGCGTGCGTGACGAAGCGGATCTTCTTGTTGTTCGAATCGATCAGCGTGAAGCGGCGCGCGGGATCGACGATCGCGAGCGGCAGGCCCGGAAAGCCGGCACCGGTACCGACGTCCGCGACCGACTCGCCCGCGAGCCGCGGTGCGATCGACAGGCTGTCGAGTAGGTGGTGCGTGAGCATCCCGGCACGGTCATCCACCGACGTGAGGTTGTAGGTCTTGTTCCAGCGCGCGAGCTCATCGAGCAGGCGCAGCAGCAAGGCCGCCCGGTCGTCCGCGAGCGGCACACCGAGCGCGCCGGCGTCCTCTATCAGGCGCGCACGCTCGGCATTGCCCGCGCCGCTGCCCACGCTTCAGTTCTTGACCATCGCCGCGACGAAATCGTGTACCGGCAGCGCATCGAGCTTCGCCGCTTCGGCGAAGAGCGCGATGATCGCCGCGGCCTGCTTGGCGGGGAAATGTGCCGCCACCGACGCCTCGAACTTCCTGACCAGCACCGGCATGCCCTCCTCGCGGCGCTTGCGGTGGCCGATCGGGAAATCGACCGCGATGCGCGGTGTCGCCGTGCGGTCCCTGAAGAACACCTGCACTGCATTGCCGATGTAGCGCTTGTCGCGCTCGTAGTATTCCTTCGTGAAGGTCTCGTTCTCGCGCACCTGCATCTTCGCGCGCAGCGCATCGACGCGCGGGTCGTTCGCGACCGCGTCCTCGTAGTCCGCTGCCGTCAGGCGGCCGAACAACAGCGGGATCGCGACCATGTACTGGATGCAGTGGTCGCGGTCGGCCGGGTTCGCGAGCGGCCCCGTCTTGTCGATGATGCGCACGCCCGGCTCCTGCGTCTCGATCACGATC
>CAZRLI010000308.1:0-2795 GCA_964600535.1 uncultured Steroidobacteraceae bacterium
GCTCATGCGCGCCGCGTGTGCTTCAGCGACTCCTCGGTCAGGCGATAGAACGCGAGGCAGGGAATCGACAGCGCGAAATAGAGGCAGGGCAGGAGCGCCGCCGCCCACTTGATGCCCGCGATCGCCTCCGGCGACTGCACGGCCGCCCGCGACTCGAAACCGACCGCGGCGTAGACGAGCAGCAGGATCGACGGCGCGAGTGCCGCGGCGACCTTCTCGACGAAGCTGTAGAGGGCGGAAAAGATGCCTTCGCGCCGCAGGCCCGTGCGCCGGTAGTCGTACTCCATCGTGTCGGGCAGCATGGACTGGCCCATCAGCAGCAGGCCCGAGGCCGCGATGCCTTTCAATGCGGCGCGCAGGCAGAAGAACCACAGCGGCTCCGCCGGGCCCGCGAGCAGCCATGTCAGCGACACCGCGCTGAACAGCACGGTGGCCAGGATGTAGGTGCGCTGCTTCTCGATGGCGATGGCGATGCGGCGCCACAGCGGGATCGTCACGATCTGCAGGATGCCGGCGCAGGCCACGAACCACAGCATCCATTCGCCCGGGTTCTCGCGGCCGATCACGAAGCGGACGACGAAGATCGCCGTCGCGGTGTTGGTGAACATGCCGAAGAGCTGCAGGAACTTCGTGCCGATCAGCGCGACGAACGGCCGGTTCGACAAGCCGGTGCGCCACTGCTCGCCCAGCGACACGGGCCTGCGCTCGCGCACCGTGAAGCGCGCGCCCGCGGTGCCATAGAAGGCGGCCGCCATGAACACGAAGATGGCTGCGCCGAAGATCACGCCCATCAGGGCATAGCCGCGCGCGCCGCCGCCGAACCATTCGGCCGCCCGCTGGGCGAGGCCACCGGCGAGGAAGGTGCCGATGCCGATGAAGAACACGCGGTACGACATCATCCGCGTGCGTTCCTTGTAGTCATCGAGCATCTCGGCGGGCATCGCCATGTAGGGCACGTTGAAGATCGTGTAACCGGTGCCGACGATGGCGAGCACCACGGTGATGACCGGCAGCGGCAGCCGGGACGGCGCGAGACCGAGCGCGTACACGGCCGCGAAGCCGATCGACGTCACGATGGCGCCGAGCAGCAGGTACGGCCGCCGCCGGCCCCAGCGGGTCGAGGTCCGATCGCTCACGACACCCATGAGCGGATTCGCGACGATGTCCCAGGCCTTGGCGATGAACAGCATCGCTGCCGCGGTCGCCGCGCCGATCCCCAGCACCGTCGTCAGGAAGAACGGCACGAGGAAGGAGAAGCCGTTCAGCACCAGCGACGCCCCGAGCGTGCCGATGCCCCAGCCGAGGTGGAGGCGCCAGGTTGCGGCGCGGACGGGTGAGGCAGCTAACGCTTCGGCATTGGCGGACATCGGGCACCTGTGCAAGAGCCAAGTCCATGAGCTTAGGGCAACGGGCGGCGGGCCAGAAGCCCGCGTCGGTCACCGGCCGTCCATCACGCGGCTACGGCGCCGCCCGACCCGCAGCGCCGGCCCCAATGCCCGCAGCCATTCGCGCACGCGGGCTGTAGCATCACCCCCATGAATCCACCACTGCCCTCGCCCGGAGCTGCCGCCCAGGCGTTTCTTTCGCGCGCCCACTCTCTCTTCATCGGCGGTCGCTGGGTCGCGCCGCTGTCCGGCAGGCGCTTCGACGTCTTCGATCCGGGCACGGGACAGAAGATCGCGACTGCTGCGGCGGGCGAGGCGGCCGACATCGACGCCGCGGTGGCGGCGGCGCGCGCGGCGTTCGCGGGCCCGTGGGCGAAGTTCACCGCCGCCGAGCGCGGCAAAGTGCTGTGGAAGCTCGCCGACCTCGTCGAGCAGCACGCACAGGAACTCATCGAGCTCGAAGTGCTCGACAACGGCCAGCCGCTCGCCGTCGCGCAGTATGTCGTGCGGCACGTCGTGCCGGACTTCTTCCGCTATTACGCCGGCTGGCCGACGAAGATCGAAGGAGCGACGATTCCGGCGGCACCGCAGGGCCGGCGGCCCGGCGAAGTGCTGTCCTTCACGCTGCGCGAACCGCTCGGTGTCGTCGGCGCGATCACGCCGTGGAACGCGCCCCTGCCGATGCTGATGGTGAAGCTCGCGCCGGTGCTCGCGACCGGCTGCACGCTCGTGCTGAAGCCCGCCGAACTCACGCCGCTCACGGCGCTGCGCATGGCGGAGCTGTGCGCCGAGGCGGGCATTCCGGACGGCGTCGTCAACATCGTCACCGGGTTCGGCGAGTCGGCAGGCGCCGCGCTCGCCGCGCACCCCGGCGTCGACAAGATCGCCTTCACCGGCTCGACGGAGGTCGGGCGCCTGATCGTCAAGGCCGCGGTCGGCAACCTCAAGAAGGTGTCGCTCGAGCTCGGCGGCAAGTCACCGGTGATCGTGTTCGCGGACGCCGCGCTCGAGCAGGTGATTCCCGGCGCGGCGCGCGCGTGCTTTTTCCTGCAGGGGCAGAACTGCATGGCCGGTACGCGGCTCTACGTCCACCAGAAGATCCACGACCAGGTCGTCGAAGGCGTCGCCGGCATCGCCCGCACGATGCAGCTCGGCCACGGGCTCGATCCGGCCTCGCAGTTCGGGCCGCTCATTTCCGCCGAACAGCGCGAGCGCGTGCGCGGCTATGTCGAGGCGGGCAAGCGGGAGGGCGGTGAACTCGTGTGCGGCGGCGGTGCGCCGTCACGCGCCGGGTATTTCTTCGAGCCGACCGTCTTCGCGCGCATGCGAGCCGACATGACGCCGGTGAAGAGCGAGATCTTCGGCCCCGTGCTCTGCGTGCAATCGTTTGGGGACACGGACCTGGACCGG
>CAZRLI010000309.1:0-2790 GCA_964600535.1 uncultured Steroidobacteraceae bacterium
CCGCCGCCGCTCGCGCTGATCGCGCCAGGGCGCGTCTATCGTTGCGACCACGACCTCACGCACTCGCCGATGTTCCACCAGGTCGAAGGACTCGTGGTGGACGAAGGCGTGAGCTTTGCGAACATGAAGGCGGCGCTGCACGATTTTCTGCAGGGCTTCTTCGAGCGCGACCTCGCGCTGCGCCTGCGGCCGTCGTACTTCCCATTCACGGAGCCATCCGCCGAAGTCGACATCACCTGCGTGTTCTGCGATGGGCGAGGTTGTCGCGTCTGCAAGCAGACCGGCTGGCTCGAAGTAGCGGGCTGCGGCATGGTGCACCCGAACGTCTTCCGCGAGTGCGGGCTCGATGCGGAGCGCTGGACGGGCTACGCGTTCGGCTTCGGCATCGATCGCCTCGCGATGCTGCGCTACGGTGTCGACGACCTGCGGCTCTTCTTCGAGAACGACCTGCGCTTCCTGCGCCAGTTCGCGAGCGCGTAGATGAAGATTCCGCTGTCCTGGCTCGGTGAATGGGTGCGCATCGGCGTGGATGCGCGCACGCTCGGCACCCGCCTGACCCTCGCGGGCTTCGAGCTCGAGGGGCTGGCGCCCGCGGCACCACCGTTTTCGGGGGTCGTGGTGGCCGAGATTCTCGCAGCCGCAGCGCACCCGCAGGCCGACAAGCTGCAGGTGTGCCAGGTCACGAGCGGCACGGGCGAGCCGCTGCAGGTCGTGTGCGGGGCGCGCAATGCACGCGCCGGGCTCAAGGTTGCGCTGGCGACCGTCGGCGCCCTGCTGCCGGGGGAGCTGCGCATCAAGGCAGCGAAATTCCGCGGCGTCGAATCATTCGGGATGCTGTGTTCCGCGAAGGAGCTCGGGCTCACCGAAGCCTCGGAGGGGATCCTCGAGCTGCCGCCGGATGCGCCTGTCGGCCGCGACCTGCGTGCCTGGCTTGGGCTCGATGACGAGATCCTCGAACTCAACGTGACCCCCAACCGCGGCGACGCGATGTCGGTGCTCGGCGTGGCACGCGAAGTCGCGGCGATCCTCGGCGAAGGACGCACGGTCACGGGGCCCGCGCTCGCGCCGGTGGCCGCCGCATCGACGGTCGCGCACCCGGTGCGGCTCGACTGGCCGCAAGCCGCACCGCGCCTGGTCGGGCGGGTGGTGAGCGGGCTCGACAACACGCGGCCATCGCCGCCCTGGCTGCGCGAGCGCCTGCGTCGCGCGGGCCAGCGCTCGATCAGCCCCGTGGTCGACGTCACGAACCATGTCCTCCTCGAGTTGGGCCAGCCGATGCACGCCTATGACCGCGCGAAGCTGCGCGGCACCGTGCATGCGCGCGCGGCACGGCAGGGCGAGCGCCTCAGCCTGCTCGATGGCAGCAGCGTGACGCTCGCGGGCGACGAAGTCGTCATCGCCGACGACGACGGCGCCGTCGGGCTCGGCGGCATCATGGGTGGTGAGCGGACCGCCGTGAGCGGCGCCACCACCGACGTGTTCCTCGAGTGCGCGTGGTTCAGCCCGCAGGCCATCGCCGGTCGCGCGCGCCGCCACGGATTGTTCACGGACGCGGGCCAGCGCTTCGAGCGAGGGGTCGATCCGCAGGGACAAGTGCGAGCCATCGAGCGGGCCACCGCGCTCCTCATCGAAATTGCAGGCGGCACCGCCGGACCGACGCAGATCGTCGAGCGCACGGAGTTCCTGCCGCGGCGGGCGCCGGTGCGCCTGCGACGCGCACGGCTCGCGCGCCTGCTCGGCGTGTCGCCCGGCGAGGCGCAGGTCGAGGCGCAGTTGCGGGCCCTCGGCATGTCAGTGACGAACGTGGCGGACGGCTGGGAAGCCACGCCACCCGGCTATCGATTCGACCTGGCAATCGAAGCCGACCTCATCGAGGAGGTCGCGAGGCTCACTGGCTTCGACGCGATCCCGCCGCAACGCCTCGCGGCCGCGCAGCGAATCGCCGCCGTGCCGTCCGCCGCACCCGATGAAACGCGCGTGCTCGAGCTGCTCGCGGCGCGCGGCTACCATGAGGCGATCAGCTACGCCTTCGTCGATCCGGCGCTGCAGTCGCGGCTCTTTCCCGGGTCCGAGGCAGCGATCCTCGCCAATCCGATCGCCAGCGACCTGGCGGCGATGCGCGTCTCGCTGTGGCCCGGCCTGTTGCGCGTGGTGCGCGAAAACCAGCATCGCCAGCAGGCGCGCGTGCGCCTGATCGAGCGCGGCAGCGTATTTCTCGCGGACGGCGGCGCCGGCACGCGCGAACTCGACATGATCGCGGGCGTCGCCTGCGGCACGCGTGCGCCCGAACAGTGGGGCAGCGGCAGGGAGCCCGTCGACTTCCATGACGCCAAGGGCGACCTCGAAGCGCTGCTCGCGACCAGCGGCCGTGGCGCCGACTTCTCGTTCGTCGCGCAATCGATGCCCTGCCTGCACCCCGGCAGATCGGCCCGCGTGCTGCAGGGCGACCGTGCCGTGGGCTGGATCGGCGAACTGCATCCCGAGCTGGTGCGCGAGCTCGACTTGACATATGTCCCGGTGCTGTTCGAAGTGGAATTTGCTGCGCTCGCCCCCGGGAGACCCCGCTTCCAGGCCGTTTCCCGCTTCCCGCAGGTGCGTCGCGACCTCGCCATCGTGGTCGAGGAGGCGACGCCTTTAAGCGCGATTCGCGAACGTGTAACCTTGAGCGCGTCGAGCCTGCTGCGCGAACTTCTAGTCTTCGACGTCTACCGGGGGGCCGGAATAGAATCCGGACGAAAAAGCGTCGCTTTAGGCTTGATTTTTCAGGATAATTCTCGCACGCTGACGGAC
>CAZRLI010000310.1:0-2751 GCA_964600535.1 uncultured Steroidobacteraceae bacterium
GACATCCCACAGGCCGATGCCCGCCATGCGCAGCGCCGCGACGCGTCGTCGATAGGGCGCGCCCGCCGGTACGCCGAACAGCGCCGCCATGATCGGCCAGAACTGGTTGCGCGGGTGCGCGTAGTACTGGCCCGCGCGCAGCGACGCGCTGCCCGGCAGGCTGCCGAGGACCAGGACGCGCGGCCGCGCGCCGATGATCGGTGCAAATGCGCGGACGCGGTCGCCGTCAGCCCGGGAAGAGCGCATCGAACCACACCATCGCGCAGAACCCGGCAAGCAGGCTCGCGGTGGCGCCGCCCGCCATGCCGCGCCGATGGGTTTCAGGTATGACCTCGGCACTGATCACGTAGAGCATCGCACCGGCCGCAAACGCGAGCGCCCAGGGCAGCAGGCCGCCGGCGAGCCCGACGGCCGCCGCGCCGACCAGTCCGCCACCGGTCTCGATCAGTCCGGTCAGGACTCCGAGCCCGAAGCTGCGCCCGCGACCGAGCCCGCTCGACAGCATCGCCATCGCGACGACGAGGCCCTCGGGAATGTTCTGGATGGCGATCGCCGTGGCGATCCGCGGGGTCAGGGTCGGATCCGCGGCACCGACGGTCACGCCGACGCTGAGGCCCTCGGGGAAGTTGTGCAGGGCGATGGCCGTGACCAGCAGCAGGGACATCGATCGATGGCTGTCCCGCCCGTCATGTCCCTTGAACTGGTGCTCGTGGGGGAAGTGCCCATTGGCCCAGGCGACGCACCAGGCGCCGGCGGCGAGCGCCGCGAGCGTGAGCGGCGTCGCCCAGGCGGCGGGCACGTGTCGGGCGGCTTCGCCGAGTGCCGCGGGCAGCAGCGCATAGACGCTCGCCGCCAGCATCACGCCGGCGGCGAGCGCGATGCAGTGATTGGCGAGGCGAGGCGACAGCTCGCGCAACGCGAGCACCGGCGCGGCACCGACGGTCGTGGCGACCGTGCCCGTCAGGAACACGACCCAGACAGCGGACCACACGCTCATGTCGACCCCCCGTGGCCGTGGTGCCGGAATCTACTCTTGTTCGGTCATCCCGGCCCGGCAGCCACTCAGAAGCGGACGCTCTGCGGGGTCAGGCCGCCGACATAGTAGTCGAGCAGGCGGCGGCGGAATTCCGCATTGTACCTCGAGGCGACCGCGGCACTGGCCGCCTCGACCTGGGTCGCGCGCGATTGCGTCAGTTCGACGAGCGTCGCGGCGCCCGCCTTGTAGCGCTGGTCGGTGACCTCGAGCGCGCGTTCCGCGGCGGCCAGCTGCGCCTCGGCGGCGGCCAGCTGCGCGCGCGCGGATTCGAGGTCGAGTACCGCGGTGCGCACCTGCGAGCCGACTTCCTGCTCGAGGCTGTCGAGATCGATCTGTGCGCTGTCGGCGCGGATCTCGGCGCGACGCGTGGCGATGCGCGTCGCGCTGCGGTCGAACAGCGGCAGCGCGAGGTTCAGCCCGATCGAGCCGCCGCGCTCGTCCGAGAACTGGTCACGCCAGCCGGCGGGATCGGCGCTCGAGTAGGAGGAACCATAGCCGGCCGACAGCGAGACGGTCGGCCAGCGCGTCGACTTCGCGACGCGGATGTCCTGGCGGGCAGCCTCGAGGCGCGCCTCGCTCGCCCGGATGTCGGCGCGCATCCCGAAGGCGCGCCCGATCAGGGTCTCGAGTGCCTCCGGCGTCGCCACCGCGGGTTGCCTGATTTCCGGTGCCACGAATTCGTAAGTGCCGCGCGGATCGAGGCGCAGCGTGCGGATGACGTCAATGCGCGCGAGCTCGGCGGACCGTTCCGCCTGCACCACGGCGAGCTGCGCGCTCGCGACGTTCGCCTGCTGCTGGTAGAGGTCCGCGATCGTGCGTGCGCCGGCCTTCACGTAGGTGTCGATCTGTGCGGCGAGCGCCGCCTGTGCGGTGAGGTTCTCGCGCTGCACGCGCAGCTCCTCGCGCTGTTGCACCAGCGCGAGGAAATTGGTCGCCACCGTGAACACGACGGTCTCGCCGGCACGCGCGAGGTCCTGTTCGTCCGCGGCGCTGGCCGCCCTGGCGCCGGCGAGCGCGGCGGTGTTTGCAAAGCCGTCGAAGAGCGTGACTCCCGAGGTGAGCCCGAGGGTGGCGTTGCGCGTGTCGGCGCCATCGGCCCGGCCGACCGCCCGCGAGGCCTGGCTGCTCACGCGCAGGTCGGGCAGGAAGCCGCTGCGCGCCTGCGCGACATCGAGCTCGCCCAGTGCCGCGGCATTGCGCGCCTGGCGCAGCGTGTCGTTCTGCGCGAGCGCGATCTCGATTGCCTGGTCGAAGCCGATCACGCGGGTCGGCGCGGGCGCCTCCTGTGCGACGCTGGGTGTTGCAGCCAGGCAGGCGCCGATCGCGAGCGCGGCGGCGGCCAACAGCAGGTGTCTATTCATAGCGCAGTGCCTGGATGGGATCGAGCGCGGCGGCCTTGCGCGCCGGGTAGAAGCCGAAGAACACGCCCACCGCGGCCGAGAACAGCACCGCGATCAGCGCCGCCTCGGGCGGCATGGTGACCGCCCAGCCGGTGGCGCGTGCGAGCCCTATCCCGGCGAGATAGCCGAGCACGATGCCGATCAGGCCGCCGGCGACACTGATGACGATGCTCTCGACGAGGAACTGCGCGAGTACATCGCCGCTCCTTGCGCCGATCGCCATGCGAATGCCGATCTCGCGCGTACGTTCGGTGACCGATACCAGCATGATGTTCATGATGCCGATGCCGCCGACGACCAGCGAGATCGAGGCGA
>CAZRLI010000311.1:0-2721 GCA_964600535.1 uncultured Steroidobacteraceae bacterium
TGCTGATCGCGCGCGCCTCGGTGGCGAGGGCATGGTCGAAGCTCTCGATGAACTCGCCACGCACCGCATAGTAGAGCGCGAGGAGTCCCGCCAGGAACACCGCGAACAGTGTCAGCACGAGGCTGCGGGTGAGGCGCAGGCGTATCGAGGTCATGCGTCGGCCGGGTCGAGCACGTAGCCGAGGCCGCGGCGGGTGTGGATCAGTGGCGCGGGATTGTCGATGGCGAGCTTGCGCCGCAGGATGCAGATGGCGGAATCGACCGCGTTGCTGGTCGGGCTCTCGCCGTTGTAGATGTGCTCCTCGATGTCGGCGCGCGTGACGACCTGGCCGCGTCGCCGCGCGAGGTATTCCACGAGGTTGTATTCGCGCGCGGTCAGGTCGACGGGCCGTCCGGCGCGCGTGACGGTGCGCTGGCCCGTGTCGACGGCCAGGTCGCCCACGTGGATCAGGTTCTGCTTGGCGCCGTAGGTGCGGCGGCAGAGCGACTCGACGCGCGCGAGCAACTCCTCGAGCGCGAAGGGTTTCACGAGGTAGTCATCGGCACCGGTACGCAGTCCCTCGACCCGCTCGGCAACCGTATCGCGCGCGGTCAACAGCAGCACGTGTGCGTCGTTGCCGGCTGCGCGCATGCGGCGCAGCAGGGTGAGCCCATCGAGCTTGGGCAGCATGATGTCGAGGATCACGGCGTCGTAGGCGGCGGAGCCCGCCATCCAGAGCCCTTCCTCACCGTCGCTCGCCGTGTCGACCGCATAGCCGGTGCGCTCGAGGGCAGCGGCGACGCTGCGCAGTAGCCGCGGCGAATCCTCGACGTACAGGACCCGCATGGGACTGCTCAGTACACGAGCTGGACGCGCGCCAGCAGCCTGCCGGAGTCGTCCGGCAGGCCAGGTGCGTCGCCGAAGAGGTAGTTGACCATCAACTTGATGTCGTCACCCTTGACCAGGTAGTTGAGGCCGGCCAGCCAGTTCTCGGTGGCGTCGCCCGCAACGTCGAGGTTCGGATCGAAGACTTCGCGGCGCAGCACCGCCTGCAGGCGGTGCGGAACGAGCATGTAGGCGGCGGTCAGCTGCCAGCCCTGCGCGTCGAAGGCACGGAACGGCAGGGCGTTGTCCGGCTCGAATCGCTCACGCAACAACTCGCCGCCGAGATAGGCGCGCCCGAGCGACCACTGCGCGTCGGCACCCCATCCCGAGCGCTTGCCGCGGAAGATGCCATCGGCCGGGCCGCCCGGGATCGCGTCGAAGCCGAAGCCGGGCTTCAGGCTGGCTGAATCATTGGAGTGCAGCACGTTGACGGCACCCACCAGTCGGCCTGCGGCCGGTGAGTCGAACAGCGTGCCGTAGAGGCGCGCGGCGCCGAGGAAACGGTCGTCGTCGTTCTGGCTCGAACCCGATCCGTTGCCGTGGCCTGCGGTCACGATGTAGCCGAGGCGCTGGCCGAGGAAGCTGCCGTAGACGCCGAACCCCGGCTGGCGGCCATCCGCGATCCGATCGCTCGCAAGCGGTCGCTCGATCGTGTGGGTCGTGGTGTCGCTCCACAGCTGGTCGCCGCCGAAGGCGGGCTTGAGGTAGCCGACGCGCAGGTTGGCGGCCGGGTACCGATTCCAGTTGACGTAGATCTCGTTCGCGCTCGCGCGGATACCGGTGCTGGCGCCCAGGGAATTGGCGCCAAAATCCGCCTCGACGCGGAAGTCGAAGTTCTCGGCGAAGCGGCCGGTGACGGAAAGCCGCGCGCGGCGGAAGAAGAAGCGGTCGTTGATGCCGACAAAGCGCTCGTCGCCGGCATCGCCGTTCTCGTACTGGCCCTGGATGAAACCGCCGATCGTGAGCTTGGTCTCCTTGCCGGCCGCGATGATCGCAGCCGGGCGATCGGCATCGGTGGGCACCGGTGGTGCCGCGGCGGGTGCGGCGGGTGCGGCGGACGTGGCGGCAGTCACCGCGACGGGCGCAGCGTCCGGCGCCTGCGCCGCCAGCCGTTCGCGCAGGCGTGCATTCTCCGCCTTGAGCTGCGCGTAGCCCGCCTCGAGCGCCTCAAGGCGCTCCTCGACCGTCGGCGAGGCCGCATGGGCCGGTGAGAAGGTCGCCGACGCGACGAGCGCGGCACACAGGGTCAGCAGTCCGTCATTCCTGTCCATGGCCCGATTATTACTTCAAGTCCGGGCGCCATGGTGACGCGTCGCGCATTATCCGCAGATTACGCGGCGTCCCCGGTGCGTGCCGCACGCCGACGGTCGCTTTCCCGGAGCGATCGCTTGCGCAGGCGGATCGACTGCGGCGTGACTTCGACCAGTTCGTCGTCGTCGATGAACTCGACGGCGGACTCGAGCGTCAGCTCGACCGGCGGCGTCAGCAGGATTGCATCGTCCTTGCCGGCGGCGCGGATGTTCGTCAGCTGCTTGGTCTTGGCGGGGTTCACCACGAGGTCGTTCTCGCGGCTGTGGATGCCGATGATCATGCCTTCGTAGATCTTCTCGCCGGGTGTCACGAACATGCGGCCACGTTCCTGCAGCTTCCACAGCGCATAGGCAACGGCGGTGCCGGCCTCGGCGGAGATCAGCACGCCACTGCGCCGCGCCGGCAGGTCTTCCTTCATCGGCGCGAAATCATCGAACACGTGGCTCATCAGGCCCGTGCCGCGCGTCAGCCGCAGGAACTCGCCCTGGAAGCCGATCAGGCCGCGCGCGGGGATGCGGTAGTCGATGCGCACGCGGCCGCGGCCGT
>CAZRLI010000312.1:0-2719 GCA_964600535.1 uncultured Steroidobacteraceae bacterium
CGAAAGCGATGAACCGCTCGCTCGGCAACGTGCTCTTCTCCGGGTTCGGCGACACCGGTGGCGCGGCCGCCGGCGAGGTCCAGGGCAGCATGAAGCCGATCGAGGCCGCGGACGTCGGCGTGATGATGGCTTTTGCGAGCAAGGTGATCATCGTGCCGGGCTACGGCATGGCGGTCGCACAGGCCCAGCACAAGGTCTGGGAGCTCACGCAGCTGCTGATCGACCGCGGCGTCAACGTGAAGTTCGCGATCCACCCGGTGGCGGGTCGCATGCCGGGACACATGAACGTGCTGCTCGCCGAAGCGGGCGTGCCCTACGACCTCATCGCCGACCTCGATGAAATCAACGCCGAGTTCGAGACGGCCGATGTCGCGCTGATCATCGGCGCGAACGACGTCGTGAATCCGGTCGCGCGCAACGACAAGTCGAGCCCGATATACGGCATGCCCATCCTGAATGCCGACAAGGCCAGGAACTGCATCGTCATCAAGCGCGGCCAGGGTGCCGGGTTCTCCGGCATCGAGAACGCCCTCTTCTATCTCGATAACACGCGCATGCTCTACGGCGACGGCCAGAAGGCGGCCGCCGAACTGATCAGCGCGGTCAAGGCCGTCGGCTGATGCAGGTGCGCGCCGGCACGCTGGCAGACTTGCCGGCCGTGCAGGCGATCTATGCCCACCATGTCCTCACCGGCACGGCGAGTTTCGAGCTCGAAGCACCGTCGCTCGCGGAAATGACCGGTCGATTCCGGCATGTCGTGGACGAAGGGCGCTACCCGTTCCTGGTCGCAGCGGACGGCGCAGGCGTGCTGGGTTTCGCCTATGCGTGCGAGTTCCGCGCGCGACCGGCGTATCGCCACACCTGCGAGAACTCCGTCTATATTGCAGCCGATGCGTTGCGGCGCGGCGCGGGGCTCGCGCTCATGCGCGCGCTGATCCCGGCCTGCGAGGCGCGCGGCCTGCGGGAAATGCTCGCGGTCATCGGCGACTCCGGCAACCACGGTTCGATCGGACTGCACCAGGCGTTGGGTTTCACCCACGTCGGGACTTTCCGCAATGTCGGTTTCAAGTTCGGCCGCTGGCTCGACGTCGTGCTGATGCAGCGGTCGTTGCAGGCAGTTCAATAGAAGAAGGAGCGCTCGCCAATGGCGCCAGCCAGTCCAGTCCTGTTTTCGCGGGCCGCCGTGCTGCAACTCTGCGCGGCGCTGCTCCTGTCCCTGCCGGGCGCAGTCCCCGCGGCACCCGCGCGCGGCGACCCGCTGCCGCGTGCCGCCCCGGAGTCGGTTGGCCTCGACCCGGCACGGCTGGCGCGCATCCGGACGGCCATGCAGGGCTACCTGGACCGGCATGAACTTCCGGGCGGCGTCGTCCTGGTCGCACGGCACGGCAAGCTCGCCTACGAGCTCGCGTTCGGCGAGTCGCGCGTGGACACGATCTTCCGCATCGCGTCGCAGTCGAAGGCGATCACGAGCACCGGCATCATGATGCTGGTCGAGGAAGGCAGGCTCGTGCTGTCCGACCCGGTGAGCAAGTTCATACCGCAGTTCGCCAAGCCGGTGGTCGCCGAGCCCGACGGCGAGGGCTACCGCATCGTGCCCGCGAAGCGCGAGATCACCATCCGCGACTTGCTGACGCACACCTCGGGCCTCGGCTACGGCGTCGACATCGCGGCGGACCGCTGGCAAGCCGCCGGTATCCAGAAGTGGTATTTCGCCGACCGCGACGAGCCGATGGCGGACATCGTGGCCCGCATGGGCACGCTGCCGCTCGAATCCCAACCCGGCGAGAAGTGGGTCTACGGCTATTCGATCGACGTGCTGGGCGTCGTGATCGAGCGCATCACGGGCCAGGGCCTCGACCGATTCCTGCACGACCGGCTGTTCGCGCCGCTGGGCATGAACGACACGTACTTCTACCTTCCGCCCGCCAAGCGCGCGCGACTCGCGAAGGTCTGGTCGCCGAGGGCCGGCGGCGGGCTCGAGCTCGCACCGGATCCGGGCGTCGGCATCGGCCAGGGCCTCTATGTCGACGGCCCGCGCAAGGCATTCTCCGGCGGTGGCGGCCTGCTCTCGACCGCCGGTGACTACGCGCGTTTCCTGCAGATGATGTTGAACGGCGGCCAGCTCGACGGCCGGCGCCTGCTGTCTCGCAAGACGGTCGAGCTGATGACGACCGATTTCCTCGGCGGGATTTCCGATCGCCCCGGCCGCGGCTGGGGCCTCGGCTTCGAGATCGCCACCGACCTCGGCTTGCGCGGCCTGCCGGGCAGCAAGGGCGATTACGGCTGGGGCGGCGCCTACAACACCTACTATTGGGTCGACCCCCGTGAAGACCTGCTCGTCGTGTACCACACCCAGGTGATTCCGCCGGGCGGCATCAAGGATTTCGAAACGCTGCGCGGCCTCGTGTACCAGGCGATCGCCGACTGAACCCGGCCGCCCCAAGGAGAAGCAGACATGTCCGGAACTCTCGTCTTCCTCGCGATCATCGCCGCGATCGCCTTCGGCGGCATCAGCCTCTACAACCGGCTGGTCGCCCTCAAGCATCGCGTCGCGACCGCCTGGTCCAATATCGACGTGCTGCTGAAGCAGCGCCACGACGAGCTGCCGAAACTCGTCGACACCTGCCGGCACTCCATGCAATACGAACAGGAGACGCTCGAGAAGGTGATGCAGGCGCGCAATGCGGTTCACGCGGCGCGCCAGGCCGGTGATGTCGCG
>CAZRLI010000313.1:0-2718 GCA_964600535.1 uncultured Steroidobacteraceae bacterium
CGCTCGCGAGCACTTCGCGCACGCTGAAGCCATGGCCGTAGCCGCAATTGAGGGTCTCGGACCGGCCGCCGGCGCGCAGGTAGTCGAGCGCATCGAGGTGCGCCCGCGCGAGGTCCTCGACATGGATGTAGTCGCGCACCCCGGTGCCGTCCGGCGTCGCATAGTCGGTGCCGAAGATCGAGACATGCGGGCGCTTGCCGAGGGCGGACTCGCAGGCAACCTTGACGAGCAGGGTGGCCTTGCGGGTCGACTGGCCGATGCGCCCCCGCGGGTCGGAGCCGGCGACATTGAAATAGCGGAGCGCGACGTAGCGCATCCCGGAGGCTGCCGCGAGGTCGCGCAGCATCCACTCGGACATCAGCTTCGAGGTGCCGTAGGGGTTGATCGGCGCGGTGGGTGTCGCCTCGTCCGCGTAGGCTCCGGCGGGGATGCCGTAAACGGCGGCGGTGGAGGAGAACACGAACCGGCCGACCCCGGCGCGGGCGCAGGCCGCGAGCAGCGAGCGGGTCGAACAGGTGTTGTTGCCGTAGTACTTGAGCGGGTCGGCGACGGATTCGGGAACGATGGTATGGGCCGCAAAGTGCATCACGGTGTCGATGTCATGTTCGGCCAGCAGGCCTGCGACGAGCGCCGCGTCGCCGACCTGGCCGACGACCAGCGGCGCGTCGAGCACCGCTTCGCGAAAGCCGGTCGAGAGGTCGTCGAGGACCACGACGCGCTCGCCGCGTTCGCGCAGCAGCAGCGCCGTGTGGCTGCCGATGTATCCGGCGCCGCCGGTGACTAGAATCCCTCGATGTCCCATGCTTCCGCGACTCCCTTTGCCAACCTGACGCCGGATCTCGTGCTCGACGCCGTGAGCGCCCGCGGCATCGAGGTCGACGGGCGGCTCTTCGCCCTGAACAGCTACGAGAACCGCGTGTACCGGATCGGCGTCGCACAGGGCGCGCCGCTGGTCGCAAAATTCTACCGGGCGCGGCGCTGGTCGGACGAACAGATTCGCGAAGAGCACGCATTTGCCCGCGAGCTGGCCGAACGGGACCTCGCCGTCGCGGTCCCGCTGGCGTTTGCGGGCGAGACCCTGCTCGTGCACGGCGAGTTCCGCCTGGCGCTCTTTCCGTGGCTCGGCGGGCGCGGCGCCGAGCTGGAAACGGATGCGGACTTCGCGCTCCTCGGCAGGACGCTGGGCCGGCTGCATGCCGTGGGCGCGGCCAGGCGGTTCCGGCACCGGCCCGCGCTGACACCCGAGCGCCTCGGGCGCGCGGCCCGTGCACTCGTGCTCGACAGCGGCTTCGTGCCGCCCGAGCTCGAGGGCCGCTATGCCGAAGTGGCGCAGGACCTCATCCTCGCGATCGAACGCGAATGGGAAGCGGTCGGCGACTTCGCGACGCTGCGCCTGCACGGCGACTGCCACCTCGGCAATCTCCTCTGGGGCGAGCGCGGACCGGTGTTCGTCGACCTCGACGACTGCATGGCGGGACCGGCGGCGCAGGACCTGTGGATGCTGTTGCCCGGCGGCGCGGACGCCCGGCGCGCCTGGGCCGCGCTCGCCGCCGGCTATGGGGAATTCGCCGATTTCGATTACCGCGAACTGCGTCTCGTCGAACCGCTGCGCGCCCTGCGCATGATCCACTACACGGCATGGCTCGCGCAGCGCTGGGACGACCCCGCGTTCCCGCGCGCCTTCCCGTGGTTCGGCGAACGGCGCTACTGGGAGCGACACCTCCTCGACCTGCTCGAGCAGCGCGCCGCAATCGACGAGCCACCGTTGCTGGCCGTGTGATAACGTGCGGGCAGTTCCTGGGGGCGTGTCGAATGTCGTACAGAGGTCTGGGATGGCTGCTGGTGCTGGCCTGCCTCGGTGCGTGCGAGCGCGCGCCCGATGCCCCGCCGGCGGCGGCGCCAGCCGCCGCTGCGCCCCGCAAGGCGCCGCTGTCGCCTGACATGGTGTCTGCCGTGTCGGGCAGCAAGGGCAGCGCGGCCGTCGACCTCAAGTTCGCGCTCGGCTCACGCCCCGAGCCGGGCAGGCCGCTCGACATCGAGATGGCCGTCATCCCCGCGGACGCCTCCGCCACCATACGGCTGATCGTGCAGAACTCCGACGGGCTCGCGATCACGGCGGGGCAGGAGATGACGATCCCGAAGGGCGCCGAACCGGGCACGGCGCTGATGCATCGCGTGACCATCGTGCCGGCCCGGGACGGCGTCTTCTCGCTGTCCGCGGTGGCGCTGATCGATACCGACAAGTCCTCCCTCACGCGGACCTTCGCCATCCCGATCATCGTGGGGGAGGGGGTCACGCCGGGCGAGCTCGCGCCGGACGCCTCGTCGCCCAGGACCCCATAGTCCCCCGCCCGATATTGTGAAATCGCGAGACAGGTCACGGGCCCGTGGCGGCCCGCAACCTATGCTTTTTCCTATGGAAGGCAACTGACGTTATGTCAAATTCAGTCCCCGTGCGGCAGACGACGGTGCTGGATGAGACCACGACGGTCGTGCGCACGGGTTCCGTGCCAGGGCCGGCGGTCGACGCTTTCCTTCGCGAAATGCACCCGCAGTTGCGCCAGCAGGTGGAGCAGCTGCGCCGCGGCGAGGGCCGCGAGCTCGACCTGCGGGCGCTGCTGGCCGCCGTCAGCGACTACTACGAGCAGGTGGACGAAGAGCGTCGCGGAATCGTGCGCTCGATGCAGTTGATGTCGGATGAGGCGCGCTCGCTCACGC
>CAZRLI010000314.1:0-2711 GCA_964600535.1 uncultured Steroidobacteraceae bacterium
AATTACAAGCAAGAGTGCTTGCATCGAGGCGCGTGATCTGCATCACGTTCGGGTCACGCGCTCACTCGAGAGCGAGGATGAACTCGAAGTGCGTGGCGCTCACGGGCATCACCGAGAGCCGGCTTCCCCTCTGCAGCAGCACCATCGTCGCGAGCTTGCGCGCCGCATGCGCCCGCAGTTCCTCGAGCGTGATCACGCGCGCGAGCCGCCGTTCGAGCTGCACGTCGACGGCGTACCAGCGCGGCCTTGCGGGGTCGCTTCCCGCATCGTGGTGGGGGTGCCCGCGATCAAACGCCGTGGGATCGGGGTAACCCGCGCGCGCCACGCGCAGCAGTGCGACGATGCCCGGTAGCGCGCAGCTCGAATGGTAGAGGAAGGCCCGGTCACCCTTCGCGAACCGGTCGCGCAGCATGTTCCGCGCCTGGTAGTTGCGAACCCCGTCCCACATCGTCGTGCGCCTGGGGGCGCGCTCGAGGTCGTCGACGCCGAAGGTCGAGGGTTCCGTCTTCAGCAACCAGTGGTTCATTGGCGGCTCCGGGAAAACCGGCTGAAACCGTGCTCGGTGACCACGGCATCGAGGCGTACATCGTGCGCCGCCGACGGCAGGGCATCGACCTGCTGGCAGGCGAAGGCGATGCCGATGAGGCGCGGGCGCGACAGGGCGCCGCGATGGCGCCGGAACGCGAATGCGCGGTCATAGTAGCCCCCGCCCAGGCCGAGCCGCGTGCCACTGGCGTCGAAGCCGACCAGCGGCACGAGCACGACATCGAGCTGCGACGCGCGGATTTCCCGCGCCGTGCCCGCGGGCTCCCCGATGCCGTATCGATTGGTGCGCCGGCCGGCCGCGGCGCTCGCAAAAGCGAGCTGCCGGCGGCGATAACTGCGGATGCGTGGCAGGTAGAGGTGGGCGCCCCGCCCATCGAGGGCGGCCAGGGCGACGGCGAGGTCCGCTTCCTCGGGCAGGGCGGCGTAGGCCGCGATGTGCCGGCCGCGCGCAGCGGGCCCGATCGCCTTCAGCAGCTCGCGGCAGATGCGTCGCGACAGCCTGGTGCGCTGCGCCTCGCCCAGCGCGCGCCGGCGCTCACGCAGTGCGCGGCGCAGGTCGCTGCGGTTCATTGTGGGAAGCGGGGGGAAGAAGGCGCCACCCGCCTGTGCCGGTGCCGGCCGTTGCTCTCGACCGGAGCAACAGGTGGGGCGCGGTGCGGCAGGTAAGGCTTTCCGCGCGAGCGGACATGCACAGTTCTGCCGGCAAGCCAAAGCCCCATGGGTGTATCAATTAGGGTCGAGGGTAACCCGGCCGACTGTCGAACACCGCAGGTGACGCCGGCTACACTCTATCAGAGTTCGAGTTGCTGGCCTTCGGCGAGCGCCGACTCCACCCGCTCGCGCAGCGCGCGCACGCGGCCGCCGAAATCGTGGTCGAGCTTCTGCCCGTGGTTGCGCACCCGCAGCAACTCGTTGGCGAGGTTGAGCGCCGCCATGACGGCGATGCGGTCGAGGCCCACGACCTTGCCGCTGTCGCGGATCTCGCGCATTTTCGCATTCAGGTATTCCGCGGAGTCGAGGAGATCGGAACGCTCCTCGTAGGGACAGGCGACGAAGTATTCCTTTTCGAGGATCCGCACGCTGATGCGCGCCACTTCGCGCTCGCTCATGCGCCGTGCTCCAGGGTCTTCAGGCGGCCGATCATGGCCTCGACCCGGTTCCTCACCTGCTCGTTCTTCTGCACGAGGGCGGCGCGCTCGGTGGCGAGACTGTCCTGCCGCTGGCGCAGCGCACGATTTTCCTCGCGCAACCGCGAGATGATCGAAACGAGCTCGTCCACCCGCTTTTCGAGCCGACGCAGTTCGGTATCGACGGGGGATTTGATGTTTTCACTCATGCCGATGACTATGAACCGCGTCAGCCGGGCGGTCAATCGCGCCGGTCGGATCAGGCATAATGCGCGCATGTTCGCGTCGAGCTATGCGGAGTTGCAGCGCGTCCTCGGGGATGCGCGGGGGCTCACCGATGCGGCCGAGGCGCACGGTACCCTCGCCGGTGCGCTGTGCGCCGCCCGGGCCTATCGGCTCGACGACTGGCTGGGCGAGATCCTGCCGGATGGTCGCGCCGACCCGATGACCCGTGAGTCCTGTCGCGCCTATTTCGACGCCACCGCCCAGGCGCTCGGTGGCGTCGACATGTCCTTTGAAGTGCTGTTGCCGGGCGACGAGCAGCCGATCGCCGCCCGTGCGACCGCCCTTGGCCAGTGGTGCCAGGGCTTTCTCTACGGCCTCGGCACGAGCGCCATCGACGACGTGACGCGCCTGCCGGGCGAGGTCGGCGAGATCGTCCGCGACCTGTCGGAGATCACCCGGATTGGCGTCGATGGCAGCGAGAGCCTCGAATCGAACGAGGATGCCTACGCCGAACTCGTGGAATTCGTGCGCGTCGGCGTGCAGCTGCTGTTCGAAGAACTGGCCCCGTACCGCGTGAGCCCGCCCGCGGCCACCGAGTCCCTGCACTGATGAAAGCCGTTCCCCGCGCGGAATTCGCGCGCCGCCGCCGCCTGCTGATGCGCTCGATGGGCCGCGACTCGATCGCCATCGTGCCGGCCGCGCCGGTGCGCCTGCGCAACAGCGACGTCGAGTACGCCTACCGCCAGGACAGCGATTTCCACTACCTGACCGGCTTCGACGAGCCCGACTCGGTCGCGATCCTGGTCCCCGGCC
>CAZRLI010000315.1:0-2701 GCA_964600535.1 uncultured Steroidobacteraceae bacterium
GCGATACGCTCGGCGTGCTGGGGCTCGGTGAGCTGCGCACGCGCGTGCAGGGCGAGATCGGCCGCCTCGAAGCGATCGTGTCGGGCGCGGCGCAGGCCGACGAGGCGACCCTGATCGGCATCGCCTCGACCTTGATCGGCGTCGAGGATCACCTCGACGACCAACTGGTCGGCATGATCGTGCCGAAGCCGAAGGCCGCGACGGAAGCCCCCGCCGACGACAGCGATTTCCACCAGGTGCAGGCGGCCGTGCTGCGCGAGTGCATGCTCAATCTCGCGCGCGTCAAGGAGGCGGTGGCGCAAAGCGTCGGCGGCACCCTCGATACGGCGGCGCTCGACAGCTGGGGCGAGCTGATGCGCGGCATCAAGGCCGGCCTCGTGATGCTCGGGAAGACGCGCGCCGTCGAAGTCGTCGACGGCATCAGCACGCACCTGAAGCGCGTAATGCGCCCCGGCCAGCCGGCGCTGCCGTCGCACCTGCTCGATCGGCTCGCCGACGCGATCGTGAGCGTCGAGTACTACATGGAAACGCTGCAGGCGCGACGCAGCGAGCCCTTCTACATGCTCGACAACGCGCAGGCCTGCCTCGATGCGCTCGCCGCCGAGCCGGAGCCCGCGGTGCCGACCGTGCCGCCGCTTTCGGAAACCACCTTTGCGCGCACGCTGCGCATTTCCCCGCCGACGACCGCGAGTGGCGCCTATCGCGTCGTGCATGGGGCCGATGGCGTCATCGACCCCGCGGCGACCGACGCACCGCCCGCCAGCCCGCCGACACTGGCGCCGGTGCCGATGAGCCCGCCGCCGGCGGCGCTCGCCGACCCCGAACTCGTGAGCCTCTTCATCGAGGAAGCGGGCGAGGAAGTGGCGAAGATCACCCGCGAGTTCCCGCGCTGGGACGACAATCCGCTCGAGGACGCGGCGCTCACCACGGTGCGGCGCTCCTTCCACACGCTCAAGGGCAGTGGCCGCATGGTCGGCGCCCGCGAGATGGCGGAGTTCTCCTGGTCGATCGAGAACCTGCTCAATCGCCTGATCGACAAGACGCTGTCGCGTTCGCCGGACGTGCTAGCGACGCTGCGCGACGGCGTTCGCGCGCTGCCGCAGCTGCTGACGGCACTCGAAAGCGGCGCGGCCTGCGAAATCGACACCGCGCCCATCATCGCGCGCGCCCACGCGCTCGCGGCGCGGCAGGAAATCGATGCCGCGGGCGGCGACGGCGGCGCGACGACCGCCGCCGTGCAGGTGACGGCGACCGGGATCGCCGCCGCGCCGGCCGACACTGCGCTCGCCGCCGAAGCGGCGGGCGCCGACCCCGCGCTGCGCGAGATCTTCAGTCGCGAGACTGCGGCGCACATTGCCACGGTGCAGTCATTTCTCGACGGCGAGCGCGACCGGCCCGCGCCGCACGTGCTCACGGAAGACGCCTACCGCGCCTGCCACACGTTGAGCGGCAGCTCGAAGGCCGCGGTCGCCCGCCATGGCATCCGCCTCGCGGGCCCACTCGATCACTGGATGCGCAAGTCCCACGACAGCGGCGTCGGTCTCACGACCGATGACCTCGCGCTGGTCGGCGACTGCATGCGGGCGATGGAAGGCGTGGTGGGCCATCTCGACGAGGCGACCGGCTTCTTCCAGACGCACGACCAGCTGCGCGCGCGCATCGCGCGTGCCGAGGCCGACCTCGATCATCGGATCGCGGAAGCGGCCGCGGCGGCCGAGGCCGGGCAGGCTGCGAGCCTGCCGCCGCAGCCGGCGGCCGCGCTGGCGGCCGTCGCGCCACCGGCCGCGGCGACGGCCCCGGCGGTGTCGGCGGACTATGACCCGGAGATCGCCGCGATATTCGCCGAGGAGGCGAGCGAGCTGATCGAGTCCGCGGAACGGGCCCTGCAGGCCTGGGGCGCGGATCGCGCCAACGGCGCGCATCTCGATGCCCTGAAGCGGCCGTTGCATACGATCAAGGGCGGCGCCCGCATGGCGGGTGTCATCGCGATGGGCGATTTCGCGCACGAGCTCGAAACGCTCGTGAACCAGATCGAGCTCGGCGCCGTCCATGCAGACGACGCGGCGCATGCCGTGCTGGTCGCGAGCCTCGACGAAATCGCCCACATGCGCGACGCCATCGTCGGCGGCCGCGGCGTGGCACGTGCCGACGCGCTGGTGGCGCGCGTGCATGCGCTCGATCCGTCGCGGACCCGGGCAGCGGCCGCCCCGGCACCGCCCACGGCACCGCCGGCGCCAGTCGCGGTGGCCGCGCCGGTCCCGGCCCCGCCGCCTGTCCATGAGCCTGCGCCCGCGCCGCCGCCGATCGAGGAGATCGAGGTCGAGCTGCCGGTACCCGATGAAGCGGTACCCGTGCCCGCCCCGGCGACGACGCTGATGCCGGCGCTCGCGCCGCCTCCCGTGTTCGGGCCCGCGAGGGGCGCAGCCGCGCCCGTCGAGGCCCCGGCGCCACCGGCGCCGGTGCCGCCGGGGCGCGAGCCGACCGTGCCGGGCGAGCGGCAGGAGCTCGCACGCGTCGACGCCGACCTCCTCGACCAGCTGCTCAACTATTCCGGCGAAGTCAGTATCGGGCGCGCGCGGCTCGAACAGCAGATCGCGTCGATCGATTTCAACCTCGCCGAGCTGTCGCGCACCGTCACGCGCCTGAAGGAGCAGCTGCGCAAGCTCGAGATCGAGACCGAATCGCAGATCCTGCACACGCA
>CAZRLI010000316.1:0-2698 GCA_964600535.1 uncultured Steroidobacteraceae bacterium
CTTCAGGCAGGCGTCGATGACACCCGCCGCGGAGGCGTTGATCACGGCGGAGACGCCGCCCGACTGCGCGTACAGCGCGTTCTTTTTCGTGGGTTTTTGCATATTTTCGCAAGGATAGCTCATTTGACCGCGCCGGGACGGACCGGTACTGTGCGCGCCCCATGCGCATCGTCCTCCTAGGCGCGCCCGGCTCCGGCAAGGGCACACAATCCCAGCGGCTGGTCGAGCGGCACGGCGTCCCGCAGGTCTCGACCGGCGACCTGCTGCGCGCGGCCGTGAAGGCCGGCACGCCGCTCGGCCTGCACGCCAAGGCCATCATGGATGCCGGCAAGCTCGTCGACGACGCGACCATGCTCGGCATCATCCGCGAGCGGCTCGCGCAGCCCGATGCCCGCCAGGGCTTCATCCTCGACGGATTCCCGCGCACGATCGCCCAGGCCGAGGGCCTCGCGAAGCTGCTCGCGGAACTCGGCACGCCGCTCGAGGCGGTGGTGCAGATGGAAGTCGACTACGACAAGCTCGTGAGGCGCATTTCGGGCCGCCGCAGCTGCACGAATTGCGGCCGCGTGTTCAACATCCACACGGCACCCCCGCCGCCGGGGGGCTGCTGTGCCGCACCGCACCTGGTGCAACGGCCCGACGACAAGGAAGAGACGGTCGCGAAGCGCCTGCAGGTCTACGACGAGCAGACGAAGCCGCTCGTGGCGTACTACGCGGCGCAGGGCCTGCTGCGCATGATCGATGCCGACGCGGGGATGGAGGAAGTCACCCATCGCCTCGAGGCTGCGCTCGCCGAGCGCAGTGGGGAGGGCGTAGTGGTCGAAGAGGGACAGCGGGCGTAGCGCGGTTCGCGGCTGCTCGCCCGTCGCGCGCCGCCTGCCCGCGGCGCAGGGCCGCCCGGGGACGCTCAGGCCATCGTGCCGAGACTCTCGAGCAGTCGCCCGCCCACCACGGCGCGCCGCCAGCCACACAGCACGCCCACGGCGAGATCGCCCGCGGCGAGCCGCTCGAGCTCGCGGCGGGGCGCGAGTACCTCGGCGCTGATGCCGGTCTCGCCCGCGGCCTGCCGGGTGAGCTCCGCCAGGCGCTTCACCGCCGCCGCCAAGGCAGGATCGGGACGCTCGCGGCGTGGCAACGGCGGGGGGGGCTCGGGTATCTGCGCGTTGCGCACGAGGTCGAGCAGCTCCGCGCCCGAGCGTTGCACGACACCCTCGGGAATATCCGCGATGGCCGCCAGCGCGGCCGGATCGCGCGGCACGCTGGCGACGATTTCCCTGAGCACCGCATCGTCGAGTATCCAGCCGCGGGGTCGATTGCGATCGATGGCGCGCTGCTCGCGCCAGGCGGCGAGCGATTTCGCGAGGCGCTGGCGCCCGGCGTCGAGCGCCTGCACGCCCTTCAGCCGCTGCCATGCGCGCGCCGGATCGACGACGAAACTGCCCGGCTGCGCGAGCACCCCCAGTTCCTCGTCGAGCCATGCGATGCGACCGAGCTTGTCCAGGCGCTCGAGCAGCGCGTCGCGCAGCGGCGCGAGGTAGCGCACGTCGTCGAGCGCGTAGCTGATCTGGTCCGGGCTGAGCGGCCTGCGCGACCAGTCGGCGCGGGTGTGCGCCTTGGCCAGTTCGTGCCCGAGCAGCCGGCGCACGAGTTCGGCGTAGCCCACCTGCGCCGGGAATCCGGCCAGCGCCGCGGCGACCTGCGTGTCGAACACCGGGGCCACGCGGCCGACCGCGGCCCACAGCACCTCGAGGTCCTGGCGCGCGGCGTGCAGTATCTTGACCGGGCCTGCAGCGCCCAGCACAGCAGCCAGCGGGGCGAGCGACTCGATCGCGAGCGGGTCGACGCATGCGCAGTGCCGGGGGGTCGCGGCCTGCAGCAGGCAGAGCTCGGCGTGGTAGGTGCGCTCGCGCATGAACTCCGTGTCGAGCCCGATGACGGGAGCGGCCGACAGCTCGTCGGCGAGCCCGGCGAGGGCGTGCGCGTCGGTGATGAGCGCGGCGGTCATGGGCAGCTGGCAGTGGTCATGGACATGCGGAACGGTCCCCGGGACTCCCGTACAATCGGCCCGGCATTATGCGAGCCGATTCAAGAGCCCGAAAGCGGCGGCCGGCATGTTGAGCCTCGTCCGCCTGTACGCTGACATCGCGTTGTTGCGCCGTGGCCCCGAGGAGCTGCCGGCGTCGCTGTTCCTGCTGCTCGGCACGGTGGTCGCGAACTTCCTGGTGAATTTCATCGTCAGCACGCTGCTGCCGCCGTTCCCCGGCCCCTGGCACCTGCACCTCGCCGTGGACATCCTCTTCACGCTCGCGTGGTACGCGGTGCTGATGCGGCTGTTCGCGCGGCCCGAACGCTTCCTGCAGACCACCACCGCCGTCTTCGGTTACCAGACCGTGCTGGCGCCGGTGTGGATCGCGACCGCCTGGCTCGCCGGCCGCTTCCAGCAGGACGACGCCTGGCTCATTCCGGTGGCGATCGTCGGGCTCGGCATGCTGGCCTGGGTGCTCGCGGCGAACGGCCGCATCCTGCGCTCGGCGCTCGACCAGCCGATGCCGATCTGCGTGAGTCTCGCGCTGTTGCAGACCATCGTCGGCCAGTTGCTGCTCATCGGCCTGTTTCCCTCCCCGGCGGCTTCCTGACATGCACATCCACATCCTCGGCATCTGCGGCACTTTCATGGCGGGCATCGCGGCGATCGCGA
>CAZRLI010000317.1:0-2698 GCA_964600535.1 uncultured Steroidobacteraceae bacterium
TGGTCCCCGGCCGGGAGCATGCGGAGTACATGCTGTTCGTGCGCGACCGCGATCCGGCGCGCGAGACCTGGGACGGCCGACGCGCGGGGCCCGCGGGGGCCACGCGCGACTTCGACGCGGACGATGCGTTCCCGATCGGCGACATCGACGAGATCCTGCCGGGCCTGCTCGAGAATCGCGAAAAGGTATACTACGCGATGGGTACGCACCCCGACTTCGACCAGCGGGTCGTCGGCTGGGTGAATGGCCTGCGGGCGCAGGCGAAGCACGGGCGCCATTCGCCGCAGGAGATCGTCGCGCTCGACCACGTGCTGCACGACATGCGGCTGTTCAAGAGCCGCGCCGAGATCGCGATGATGCGCGAGGCGGCGCGGATCGGCGCGGCGGCCCACGTGCGGGCGATGCGGGCCTGCGCGCCGGGGCGCGCCGAATACGAGATCGCGGCCGAGATTGCCCACGAGTTCCGCCGCCACAATGCCGACCACTCCTACCTGCCGATCGTCGGCGGGGGTGGGAATGCCTGCATCCTGCATTACCGCGAGAACGATGCGGTCCTGCGCGACGGCGACCTGCTGCTGATCGACGCGGGCTGCGAGTACCAGGGCTACGCCTCCGATATCACGCGGACCTTCCCGGTGAACGGCCGGTTCACCGCCGCCCAGCGGGCCGTGTACGACATCGTGCTCGAGGCCAACCTCGCCGCCACCGCGAAAGTGCGGCCGGGCAACCACTGGAACGAGCCCCACGACGCGGCCGTGCGCGTCGTCACGCAGGGGCTCGTGCGCCTCGGCCTCCTGAAGGGCCGCGTCCCCGCGCTCGAGAAGGCGCAGGCCTATCGCCGCTATTTCATGCATCGCACCGGCCACTGGCTCGGCATGGATGTCCACGACGTCGGCGACTACAAGATTGGCGATGAGTGGCGGGTCTTCGAGCCCGGCATGGCCCTCACGATCGAGCCGGGCATCTATATACCCGCCAATGCCCGCGGCGTGCCGAAGCGGCTGCGTGGCATCGGCATCCGCATCGAGGACGACGTGGTCGTGACGAAGGACGGCTGCGAAGTGCTCACCGGCGGGGTGCCGAAGCGCGCCGGCGAGATCGAGGCACTGATGGAGGCGGCATGAGCGCACCCGCCGCGGCCAGCGGCTCCGTCCCGGTCGATGTCGCGATCGTCGGCGGCGGCATGGTCGGGGCGAGCCTCGCGGCGGCGCTGCGCGACGCGGACCTCGAGGTCGCGCTGATCGAGGGTTTTGCGCCGGACGCGGCTGCGCAGCCGAGTTTCGATGAGCGCACGACGGCGATCGGCAACGGCAGCCGCGCGGTGTTCGAGGCCCTCGGCGTCTGGGAGGACATGGTGGCGGAAGGCGCGGCGATCCGCGCGATTCATGTGTCCGACGCAGGGCGGTTCGGCTTCGCGCGACTGGCGGCCGCCGAGCAGGGGCTCGAGGCCTTCGGCCATGTGTTGCCCAACCGGGTGATCGGACGCGCGCTGTGGCGCGTGCTCGCGGATGCGCCACGACTCGCTACCTTCATGCCCGCGCGGGCGCTGCAGGTATCCGTGGCCGGGGCGGCCGCGACGCTCGAGGTGGAACGTGCCGGCGGCGTGCGCGAGCGGGTGCAGGCATCGCTGCTGGTCGCGGCCGACGGCGCGCAGTCGATGCTGCGCACGGCCCTCGGCCTGCCCTCGCACGTCGAGGACTACGGCCAGGTCGCCATCGTTGCGAACATCGCCTCGGAGCGCCCGCATGACGGTACCGCATATGAGCGCTTCACGCCGGTGGGGCCACTGGCGCTGCTGCCGCTCGTCGATGGCAGCTACACGGTCGTCTGGGCACTGGCGCCCGAGGCCGCCGCGCGGGCCCGGGCGCTGCCCGACAGGGAGTTCCTCGCGCAACTGCAGCAGCGCTTCGGCTGGCGCGTGGGGCGTTTCGTGCGCGCCGGCGCGCGTGCGTCCTATCCGCTCGCGCTCACCCGCAGCGACGCCACCCATGGCGAGCGCCTCGTGCTGATCGGCAACGCCTCCCAGTCGCTGCACCCGGTGGCGGGGCAGGGCTTCAATCTCGGCTTGCGCGATGCGGCGATGCTGGCCGAGCTGCTGGTCGCTGCCCGGGCGCGGGGTGAGGACGTCGGCGGCAGCGCATTGCTCGAGCGGTTTGCCGCGGCCCGCGAGGCCGATCGTCGCGGCGTCGTGGCATTCACCGACCGCCTCGTCAGGCTGTTTGGCGATACCCGCCCCGGCGTTGGCCTGCTGCGCGACGCGGGCCTGCTGCTGTTCGATCTGGCGCCGCCCGCCAAGCGCGCGCTGTCGCGCGTGAGCTGGGGATTCGGCGGCCGCGTCCCGCGGCTGGCGCGGGCGCGGGCGCCCTGACATGGAACGCGGCGTCGTGCCCCCCGATTTCGACATCGCGGTCGTCGGTGGGGGTGCGGTCGGGGCGACGCTCGCGGCGCTGGCGGTGCGCCAGGCGGGCGTCCCCGCGGGGCGCATCGTCGTGATCGAACGCGAGCGCCCGCCACCGTGGGTACCCACCGATGCCCATGACCTGCGGGTGTTCGCGCTGTCGCGGGCGAGCACGCGCATCCTCGACGCGGCGGGTGCCTGGAAGGACATCAAGTCCGCGCGGGTGAGCCCGTACGAGAAGATGCGCGTGTGGCACGAGTCGGCGTCGCCCGGCGGCGCCGACGCGCTGTTGTTCGATGC
>CAZRLI010000318.1:0-2694 GCA_964600535.1 uncultured Steroidobacteraceae bacterium
GCCTTCTCCATGATCGTCACGAAGCGGTGCGAGTAGTTCGCCGCGATCTCCTCGGCGTACCTGCGCGCGGTGCCGAGCGCCTCGCGGCGCGTGACCTGCCGCTCGCGCATGTCCGCCGCGGTCGCCGCGCGCACCGCGCGGGTGCGCAGCACCGTCGTGACGATCGTGCGCCGGTGCGACAGGTCCGGCCCGATGCGCGCCGCGCGCTGGCGGCGGAACTGCGCGCGGGCGATGCGGGCGATGCGCCGCGCCGCGAGGTTCGGGTGGCGGTCGCCGTCGGCGAGCAGGCCGCGCAGCGACACCGGCTCGCCCAGCTCGACCAGGGTCGCGCGGCCGTTGAAGAGCACGGTCAGCGCCTTGCGCAGGCGGGTGGCGAGGACCCAGTCCTCCGACAGGAACAGGCGCAGCCACGAGTCTTCCTTCTGCGGCGCGCGCCCCCAGAAGACGGCGACCGGCACGAGATCGACATCGAGGGTGCCATCGCGCTGCAGGGCCTCGACCAGCTGGCGCAGCATCGCGGGCGGCCGCCGGTCGATGCGTGCGCTCCAGAAATTGAGCGGCCGGGAGAGGTAGAACCAGGCGTGGAAGCGGTGCAGCTCGCCGCCGCCGAGCCGCGCGCCGGGACGCGGCAGCCGGCTGCGCGCGCAGGCATTCTGCAGCACCGCGAGGTCCGTGGCGCTGGCGCGCTCGAGCAGGTAGCAGACCGGCGCGGGGCGCGCCGCGAGCCGCGCGGCGATGTCGTCCGGCCGCACGGTCACGCGTACCCAGAGGGGGAGCAGGCGACGCAGCAGCCATTCCATGGGCTTCAGCCGCGCCGGGTCACTGCTGGTCGCGCGGCAGGTCGAGCCCGATCAGGAAGTGCTCGAAATAGTAGCGGATCATCCGCAGGTGGGTGTGCAGCAGGTGATCGCTGTCGACGATGTGCAGCGTGGCGCGGTACTCGCGCGCGATGCGCAGGCTGTCCTCGACCGGCACCACGTCGTCGCGCCAGCCGTGCACGATCGTGAACGGACAGTCGATCGAGCGGTCGCGCAGCGGCGGCAGCTGGTCGAAATAGATCGCCGGCGCCATCAGGAACACCCCGTGGGCGTGCAGCGTGGAGGCCGCCGCGAGCGAGATGTAGCCGCCGAGGCTCGAGCCTACGAGCACCAGGTCGCCCTGGATGTCCTTGCAGGAGTCGACGAGCTTCGTCAGGCGCTCCTTCGGCGTGTCGATGCCGCGATAGTCGGGCGATACCACTTCGTAGCCCTCGCGCCGGGCCGTCTCGGCCAGCGCGATGATCTTGCGGCTGTGGGGCGAGGAGTCCTTGCCGTGCGAGAAGACGACTGTTCTTTGCATCGGGGTCATTTTAACCCCGTTCGCTTCCAGAGCCACTCGTCGAGGTCCGCGGGACGGGCACTGCGGGCCGTCGCGACGACCCGGCCCTTCTCGACCCTGCGCCCCTCGGCGCGCAGGCGCATGGCCTGCTCCCGGTGCAGGCGCGAGCCGGCCGGAAAAGCGATGCGGCCGTTGGCGCCGATCACGCGATGCCAGGGAATGCGCAGCGCCGCAGGCGCCGCCCGGAGCGCGACGGCGACCCAGCGCGCCCGGCGCGGCAGGCCCGCGCGCCGGGCCACTTCCCCGTAGCTCGCGGTCTCGCCGCGCGGGATCGCCCGCACCACCCGCCACACGCGCGACATCGCCTGCGCGCGCTCATCCATAATGTCGCCCCCGAAATCCGCATTGTAGGCACGCGTGGGCGACTGGGAGTTCTGGATCGATCGCGGCGGCACCTTCACGGACGTGATCGGCCGCGCGCCCGACGGGCGCCTGCACGTGCGCAAGGTGCTGTCGCGATCCGACGAGGCCGCCATCGACCCGGGCCTGGCCGCGGCGCAGGCGATCGTCGCCGCCGCGGGCGGGAGCGCCCCGATCGCAGCCTTCAAGATCGGCACCACCGTCGCCACCAATGCGCTGCTCGAGCGGCGCGGCGAACCGGTGGTGCTCGTCACGACGCGGGGCTTTCGCGACGCGCTGCGCATCGGCTACCAGGACCGCCCGGACGTGTTCGCGCGCCGCATCGTCCTGCCCGAACCGCTCTACGAGGAAGTGATCGAGGTCGACGGGCGGATCGGCGCGGACGGCACGGAGATCGAGCCGCTTGCGCAGGCGCCGCTCGCCGCCGCGCTGCGCGACGCGCGGGCGCGCGGCCGCGCGGCCGTCGCGATCGTCTTCCTGCACGGCTATCGCCATCCGGCGCACGAGGCGCAGGCGGCGGCGCTGGCGCGCGAGGCGGGCTTCGCGACCGTGGCGGCCTCCCACGCGGTATCGCCGCTGGTGCGTTTCGTCGCGCGCGGCGACACGACCGTGTTCGATGCCTATCTCACGCCGCCCCTCGGGCGCTACCTCGCGCGGGTGACGGCCGCCGCGGCGGCGATCGATGCGGGCGCGCGCCTGCTGTTCATGCAGAGCGCGGGCGGGCTCGTCGAGGCGGGCCGCTTTCGCGCCACCGCGAGCGTGCTGTCGGGACCGGCGGGCGGCCTCACGGGCATGGCGAAGATCGGGACGCGCCTCGGGCTCGACGCCCTGATCGGCTTCGACATGGGCGGCACCTCGACCGATGTGTCGGTGTACGCCGGCCAGCTCTCGCAGCGCTTCGAGCATGACCTGGCCGGCACGCGCCTGCAGGCGCCGATGCTCGACATCCACACGATC
>CAZRLI010000319.1:0-2692 GCA_964600535.1 uncultured Steroidobacteraceae bacterium
ATCGAACTCTATGCGGGGCAGCGGCCGATCTTCGACCTGCACGGCACCGAGGAAGAGATCGCACGCGCGCTCGGCCGCAAGGTCGAGCTGAAGTCCGGTGGTTACGTGATCATCGACCAGACGGAGTCGATGACCACGATCGACGTCAACACCGGGGCCTACGTCGGCCATCGCAATCTCGAGGAAACGATCTTCCGCACTAACCTCGAGGCGGCCGTCGCCATTGCCCGCCAGCTGCGCCTGCGCAACCTCGGCGGCATCATCATCATCGACTTCATCGACATGCAGGACGAGTCGCACCGCCGCCAGGTGCTCGATGCCCTGTCGCGCAGCCTCGCGGTCGATCGCGTGCAGACGCATATCGCGAGCCTCTCGCCGCTCGGCCTCGTCGAGATGACCCGCAAGCGCACCCGCGAGAGCCTCGAGCACCTGCTGTGCGAAGCCTGCCCGACCTGCGAGGGGCGCGGCTTCGTGCGTACCGCGGAAACCGTCTGCCTGGAGATCCTGCGGGAGATCCTCCGGCAGGTCCGCCAGTTCGGCAGCCGCGAGCTGGTGATCCTCGCGCACCAGGACGTCATCGACCGCCTGCTCGACGAGGAGGCGCAGGCGCTGTCGGAGCTCGAAGCGGCGAACGGCAAGCCGATCCGCCTGCAGGTCGAGCCTTTCTATGGCGTCGACCAGTACGACGTGGTGCTGACATGAGCGGCACGAGAGTGGCGGCGATCCAGATGACCACCTCCGCCGACGTGGTCGCCAACCTCGCGCAGGCGGATCGCCTGCTGGCCGAGGCCGCCGGGCAGGGCGCCGTGGTGGCGGCGCTGCCCGAGAATTTCGCGTTCATGGGCCTCGCGGATGCCGACAAGCGCGCGGTCGCCGAGACGGACGGTACGGGGCCCATCCAGGAATTCCTCGCGCGCTCGGCCGAACGCCATCGCCTGATGGTGATCGGCGGCACCCTGCCGCTGCGCATCGAAGGCGGCGACGGTCGCGTCGCGGCAGCGAGCCTGGTGTTCGATGCACGTGGCCAGCGCGTGGCGCGCTACGACAAGATCCACCTGTTCGATGTCGACCTGCCCGCTGCCGCAGAAAGCTACCGCGAGTCCGCGCACGTCGCGCCCGGCAGCCGGCCGCAGGTGCTGGACACGCCGGCCGGCCGGCTGGGAATGGCCGTCTGCTACGATGTGCGCTTCCCCGAGCTGTTCCGTCGCCTGGCGGACGAGGGCGCCGAGTGGTTCGTCCTGCCGTCGGCCTTCACCGGGCCCACCGGCGAGGCGCACTGGGAAACGCTGCTGCGGGCACGGGCGATCGAGAACCTCGCCTTCCTGGTCGCGCCGGCGCAGGCCGGGCGCCATGCGAACGGGCGCATGACGCACGGCGACACGATGATCGTCGACTATTGGGGGCGCGTGCTCGCGCGCCGGCCCCTCGACCCCGGATGTGTCGTGGCGGCGCTCGATCGTGCGGCGCAGGCCGAGGCGCGCGCCCATTTCCCCGCCCTGAGGCACCGAACGCTGTGAAGACTGTCGAATGAGCATGGCCGACACCACCGACTCCCTCGCGATCGCGCGCGACCTGATCCTGCGGCCCGGCGGGCTCGACGTCGCGCGCGTCGACCGGGTCCTGGGCGACGTGATGGGGCATGCGGTCGATGCCGCCGACGTCTATTTCCAGCTCGCGCGCGAGGAGTCCTGGGCGCTCGAGGACGGTATCGTCAAGGAGGGCGGGGCCAGCATCGAGCAGGGCGTCGGCGTGCGGGCGCTCGCCGGCGAGAAGACCGGGTTCGCCTATTCCGACGAAGTGGTGTTGCCCGCGCTCGAGGAGGCCGGGCGCGCAGCCCGCGCCATTGCCGCGAGCGGCGCGCAGCATGCGCTGCGCACGATGCATCCCGCCACCGGCCACAGCCTCTACCTGCCCGTCGACCCGGGCGCCGCGCTGACCGATCACGACAAGGTCGGCTGGCTCGAGCGCGTCGATCGCGAGACGCGCGCCTTCGATCCGCGCATCGTGCAGGTGATGGCGAGCGTCGCGTCCGTATACGAGGTCGTGATGGTCGCGACCAGCGACGGGACGCTGGCCGCCGACGTGCGGCCGCTGGTGCGCTTCAACGTGTCGGTGATCGCCGAGCAGAACGGGCGGCGCGAGCAGGGCTATTCGGGCTCGGGCGGGCGCTTCACGCTCGCGGAACTGGTCGCCGGCGACCAGCCGCTCGCGCTGGCGCGCGAGGCCGCTCGCCAGGCACTGGTCAACCTCGAAGCCGTCCCGGCACCCGCGGGCAGCATGACCGTCGTGCTGGGCCCGGGCTGGCCCGGCATCCTGCTGCACGAAGCGATCGGCCACGGGCTCGAGGGGGACTTCAATCGCAAGGGCACCTCGGCGTTCACCAACCGCATCGGCGAGCGCGTCGCGTCGCCGGGGGTCACGGTGGTCGACGACGGTACGCTCGCGCGGCGCCGCGGCTCCCTCAACATCGACGACGAGGGCACGCCGACCCAGTGCACGACGCTCATCGAGGACGGCGTGCTCAGGGGTTACCTGCAGGACAAGCTCAATGCGCGCCTGATGGGGACGCGCTCGACCGGCAACGGGCGGCGCGAGTCGTTCGCGAACATGACCCTGCCGCGCATGACCAATACCTACATGCGCGCGGGGCCGCACGCCCCCGGGGAAATCATCCGTTCGGTACGCAAGGGCA
>CAZRLI010000320.1:0-2692 GCA_964600535.1 uncultured Steroidobacteraceae bacterium
AGTGTACCTATTATTTTCTAAAAAGTGAATATCTTTTCAGTCAAGATTACGGATGGCATGTGCCTGTGGGCGAGCATCAGCGAAACAATTATTTGTTTTAACTATAATTTTTTTGCTCTTAATCGGTCTCAGGACACGCAAACTTGTCAAGCCGCTGGGACACGGCCGGTAGGAATTCTGACCATTCACACTCGACTCAAAACGGTAACTACGTCCTACGATACGGACCGCCCAGTCCGTGAGAAAATCCCCAACCGATTGCCCGGGTTAAGTGAGGGAACCGACAATGCCAAGACCAGCGGGGTTTCCGAGCTACGGGACCGTCCCGGCGAAGGCAGCTCTGGATGATTTAACAAGGCTGCTCAACGCCGGCCTTTTCGACACGCAATACATCGACGCCAAGTCGGCGGCAGGACTGCTTGCCGCCGGAATGAAGGCGTATCGAAGCTCCCTCGGTCATGCCCGCTGGACGACGAGTTCCGTCCTCTCCCGTGTCGCGTCTGCGGACGTAAGGATGGGCCTCGTATGTGCCGCACTCTTCGACCTGATTTGCAATGCCGAGTATGTGCACGGGCGAGTGACAAACCGCTCATGGATTTACTGCAACCGTCATCGAGGCGAGGCTTCAGCGGAGCCCCATGCGTATTTCTCCTTTTTGAAGCAATGCCCCAAGTGCTGTCAGGATCGGGGACTTGACCCTCGTCTCTCTGGTGCCCAACACAAACCGAGTAGCCATCACATCGGCGAGATTACGACGACAGCCACAGCTCTCCTTTTGACGCTCGTGTGCAAGAGTGCCCCGAAGCCTTTAGAGATCGGCGTCATCGGCAAGCAAAGCCATGACGTCGATGCCGTGGGTTGGGCCGACGATTTGTTGGTGCTCTTTGAGGTCAAGGCTTCTCCGCTAGTCACCTACCCCGTGCGGACGAAGCTTGTTGCCCCCTACACAGAGGAAACGCCCAACGGACCGGAAGAACTGGCGCAGCACAAGCTCATTGACGTGGATTTCCAGGCAAGAGAGCTTTCGCTGTATCTGGCGAACCTGGACAAAGACATCCCCCTTGGGCGTGTTTCCGGGACCTCGTGGCCTTATCCGCAGGTAAGGGATTTCGTGTCGCAGTCTCAGGGCTTTCTTGACTACTTCGAGGGGTGGGCCGAAGTATTTCTCGGCTATAGCGTCCCCAAGGTGGGCCGGGAAGGACGTGATGTAGTCTTGGGGTATCTCGCAAACGGTTGGGGCGACGAAATCGACTCCAACAAGACGAAGGCCGGCCTCGGTCGCACTGACGACATCAAGAAGGGCACCTATCAGTTGTTGAAGTTCGGGGCCTACTACCGCGAGGGCTCGCCGAATCTCCCAATACGGGGAACACTGCTGACGAATCTCGATCCTCTGTTCATGAGGGCGGACTATCTCGAGAAGCTTCTTGACGCCCGTTGGGCGCCTGCGCGAAAGTTTGGTCCCGTGCCGGAGAGGCCGGACCATCAGCAGATTTTGGAGAAAGACTTGTTTTGGCTCTACGACGCCGTGATGGCGTTCAATCGTCCTTCGGTGAACGACCCACTGCTCACCCGTTGTTTTGATTTTGCCGCCCTAGATGCCAAGGTGCAATCCGGAGGTCTTGATGCTCTCCTCGGAGAGTGGGACGGGTTGTTGCCTTGAGGATGCAGCACGTCGTCGCAGTTGTTCGGCACAACACTCAGCTCGGCGGGGATTTGCAGCTCGCCTGCCGAGAGTTCGATGCTCTCATGGGGATGCGGGGTGAGGACGTCAAGGACCGCAAAGCCTTGGCGGATCTCTTGGGCAACTCGCGGGTTGCCGCCGCCGTCGCTTTATCGCCCAACGATTCCGTCGTGGCGCGTCTGTATCACAACGCCCAAGTCAAGGATGTCGAGCATCTGTTGAGACGCGGAGCTTTCGTACAAGAAGTCTTCGTCGAAGACGACGACGACAAGAAAATTGAGCGGTTCGTCAAGGAGTGCCCGCTACCTTGCGTTCTCAGCGGTGACCTATCGGGGCGGTGTGTCGTGACCCTCTCGCAAGCTTATGTCATCGAAAGCGAGGCGGTTCTTGACACGGACGTGGCGAATGGACGGATTGCCGAGACCATCAAGCTTCTTTTTGAGCCCTATGAGGGCGGTAGGTCTTCCCCCAAGTCGCGGCGGCTGCGTGCGGCCAAGAAGACAACGCTCTCCCTCACGCACGATTTGCACGTCTATAAGGCAAAATTCTTCCCAAGGATGGTGCGAGCACTGCTCAACATTTTCGGCCACGAGGGGGCTCGTGTGCTCGACCCCTACTGTGGCAGCGGAACGGCTCTCCTTGAGGCGTCCTTGCTCGGCATGGAGGCTTACGGGACCGACGTCGACCCTATTTGCCATTTGATTTCGAGAACGAAGGTGACGCCATTCGTTCGATGCTCGACACTCTCGAACGTGTTGGAGGGATTCGAGGGAAGGTTGGCCTCGGTAAATGGCAAACGAGCCGACTTTGCCTTCCCCTGCGAGTTGAGGGCGAAAATTGAGCGGCGGGACAGGATTGACGACACGTCCTACCTCCCCGAGATTCTCGACGAAACAGAACGGCTGGCAACGGCCCTCAACGGCCTTCGCCGAGACCATCCCGAGGAGGAGTTGCTCTTCACGCTGTCGAGCGATGCTGTAACGAAGAAGATTCGCTATCGCTTCGTCG
>CAZRLI010000321.1:0-2677 GCA_964600535.1 uncultured Steroidobacteraceae bacterium
GTCTGGTCGGCGCGCATCGCCTGCAGCGCCGTGAGCTTTTCCTCGGTGGCGGACAGCTGCTGCTCGAGTTCCTGTTCCTTCGCGCGCAGCCGGCCCTCGGCGTCGCGCCGCAGCGCCTCGACGCGCTCGAAGGGCCGGGAGTAGCTCGCGCGGCCGCGCACGCTGATGAGATCGTTGCTGCCGGCGAGGTTGTCGAGCGCGTTCCACACCAGGTCGCCGTTGTGTGCCCATGCCTGCTTCGCGCGCGGCCCGAAGAACGAGGCCGGGGCATCGCGCAGCCACAGGTAGTCGGACAGCAGGTCGGTATCCGCGACCACGATCAGGTTGAGCGGCCGCGCGGATTCCCTCAGCGGCCCGGGCCCCTTGGGGAACGCGCTCTTCACCTTGCCGGTGACGCGCGCGGCCAGGGTGTAGCGCTGACCGGTCGGCTTGAACCCGTCCTGCAGCGTCGCGGGGTCCATCAGCATCGCGAATCGCTCGACCGGGAGGATGCCCGCGAGCTTGCTCGACTGCAGCAGCGGCGTGAAGCTCGTCGTCGCGCCCTTGAGCGGCGCGAGGTGCCCCACGGTCGCGAGGTTGATGCTGCCGAGGCCGCTGGTGACGACGTCCTTGGCGTCGAGGCTGGCGGCATCGAGGCCGAGGATCGCGATGTGCCGCAGCGGCGGGTCGCCCGCGCGCATCGAGACCGACATGCCGTAGCTCAGGTCGCCGACCACCTCGCGCGGCTTGAACTCAATGCCCCAGGCCGCGAGCAGCGCGCCGAGCTGCGAGCTTCGATCGGCGCCTGCCGCGCCGAATGGCGTCGCGGGCGCGTCGGCGCCCGGGTCCTGTTCCGCCAGCGGATCGACGAACACGAGCAGTCGGCCGCCGCGCAGCGCGAACTGGTCGATGGCCTCCTGCGCAGGCTCGGGCAGGGACTTCGGGTGCACCAGCACCAGCACATCGATGTCGGGTTCGATCTGCGTGAGCGCGGGCGCCAGCTCCTTCACCGTGAAGAGCTGCTCGGCCTGCGCGAGCACGTACCACGGCTCGCGCGGCTGGCCGGTCGCGGGATCGTAGCCGCCGCCCATCGGCAGGCTCGACAACCAGCCGACGACCGGCTTCTTCGTGCGCCCGAGCTGGTAGACCAGCTTGGCGACGTCGTATTCGAGGAATTCTTCCTTGGCGGGATCGAAGAAGGGGATCGCCTCGTGGCCGTCGGTCGAATTGGTGCCGGCGAGCCCGAAGAAGAAGGTCTCGCCATTGGCGCCGATCGGCACGCCGTGCACGCCGCGCTCGGCGGCGCGATCCTCGTCCTCCGAGAACGGCTCGGGGTCGATGACCGAGAGGCGCAGCTTGCCCTTGCTGCGCGTGGCGAGTTCCTGCAGGAACTCGCGGACCCGCGTGCCGTAGGTCTTGAGCGTGGGGTACCCGGCGGCGGCTTTCTCGCTCCAGTAGAAGTAGAGGTTAACGGGCTCCTTCAGTTCCTGGATGATGCGCTGGGTGCCGGGGGCGACCGTGTAGAGGTGGTTCGCGGTGAGATCGAGCCGCCAGCCGCGCAGCAGCCAGGTGGACAGCACCGTCACGCCGATGAACAACACCGCGAGTGCGACCAGCGCGCCACGGCCGAGCAGGATGCGTTGCTTCATGTGCGGCTCACTCCGACTTGCGCACGTCGAGGATGATCGCGGTCGCGACCAGGAAGAATGCCATCGTCAGGGCGAAGTAGAGCAGGTCGCGCAGGTCGAGCACGCCCTTCGATATCGACTCGAAATGGGTGAGGAAGGAGAGCGACGCCACGGCGTCGACCAGCACCTGCGGCGCCCAGCCGCGGAATGCGTCGAGCACCATCGGGAAGCCCGCGAGCAGGAAGGCGAAACAGGCCACCACCGCGAGGATGAAGGCGATCACCTGGTTGCGCGTGAGCGCCGACATGCACGAGCCGATCGCAAGGAAGCCGCCCGCCATCAGCAGGCTGCCGATGTAGGCCGCGAGGATCACGCCGTTGTCGGGCGAGCCGAGGTAGTTGACGGTGATCCAGATGGGAAAGGTGAGGGCGAGCGCGAGCGCGGTGAAGGCCCAGGCCGCGAGGAACTTGCCGAGCACCGCCTGCCACAGCGTGACCGGCTGGGTCAGCAGCAGTTCGACGCTGCCCGATTTACGCTCTTCGGCCCAGAGGCGCATCGAGATGGCCGGGATCAGGAACAGGTACAGCCAGGGGTGGAAATTGAAGAACGGCGCGAGGTCCGCCTGGCCGCGTTCGTAGAAGCCGCCGAGGTAGAAGGTGAAGGCGGAGGCGAGCAGCAGGAAGATCAGGATGAAGACATAGGCAACCGGCGTGGCGAAATAGCCCGCCAGCTCGCGCCTTGCGATCGTGACTATGTGACGCACGCGATGTTCCCCGGGGACGGTTGTCAGGTCGTGATGCTGCGGAACACTTCGTCGAGGCGTCCCGATTCGAGTTCGAGGGTGTCGAGCGCGATGCCCTCGCGGGCGGCGAGCGCATTCACTTCGCCGAGCAGCGTGGCGCCGCTCCTTGGCAGCGCGGTCAGGCGCAGGGCGGGCTCGTCGGCCTCCACGCTGTCGACCTGGGGCAGGGCGGCGAGGGCGGACCGGGCCGCTGCGAACTGCCCGGGCTGCCCGACCCGCAGCGACACGGCATTGTGGTAGCGCGAGCGCGCGGCGAGGCCCGCCGGCG
>CAZRLI010000322.1:0-2677 GCA_964600535.1 uncultured Steroidobacteraceae bacterium
TGAGAATTGGCTTGGCCGTGACCAAGGTTGATACCAACGAAGAGCGGTAGAAATCTTCGGCTTGGGCCAGGAAGGCAACCGCTTGATCGCGCGAGTTGCCGGTGAGTTCGTCCTCGAGGCTTTGGCGAATGATCGCCCAGGGGTTAGTCAGGAAGATGCGCGACTGTAACCCGTACCGCCGGCTGGTCTTCACAACCGGGTGAAATGAGAAAGGGATTGGCCGTCCTTTCACCGTCAGGACTGTTCCGATTCGCTGCGCAGGGATTTGTGGCATGCCCCCAATCCGTATAGTCGATTAAGTTGACCGGCGCGCGCCGCGCCCGTCGAAGATGGGTGTGGACGGTTCAACGCAATGATTCGTGCTGGCGCAGGTGGTTTGAGCGTTCGGCCATCGCTATTGCGCTCACTCTTTAGGGCAACTCCAACGGGGACGGTTCGCTATCAGCGGGGAGCAATTCCATCTACGACCTCAACGCCAAGCAGATTGCACAGCGGCTGCAAAGACTCTGGCAGCTTGTCTTCCAAGACAAGGATGGCGCGTACATCGAAAGCCTTGGATTCAGATAACAGAACGGCATCGAGGATCGCCTGGTACTTAACACATTGAAACACCCCGCGCACTAGGTCTGCCTCGTCGGAGATTCGCGACTTCACCTCGGCGGCGACCCACCCCTTACTCGACCGGAAAGATATGTCGAGGCAGTCACCTGAGGGAAGGCGATACTCCGTCTGTCCGACCTGCGTCGTCTGAGAAAGACCAATAGCAGTTGGATTCTTGGCGACGAACTCTTTCAAACGCTTGTGTTCTGGGCTCTCACCTCCGCCAAAGGCTTTCGAGGCTTTAGCAACTTCATGACTAAAATCGGTACGTGCCGGAATGAGTTTGAGTTCGGAAAGGACCTCGCGCCAATGCGGGTACGCATAGATTTCTTGTAATTCAGCCTGCACGATCTCCCGGCGACGGCGCAAAGGCAATGCGCCAAAGTCTTCCTTCTTGATCAAGAACCAGCCAATCCCCTCACCGGGCATTCCCGTTGCCTTGTTTACCACCAAGCACTGAATGGGGGGCACCTTCACCTTCCATCGTTTCGACAGGCGCCGCATTGCCTGCCCGATGCTGCCCAATACATAGTTCAAATTCCTCGGATTTGGCATCCCCAACTCTTCAGCCAATGCGGAATAGAAGATCGGTTTGGCAGCTGCAGCTTGCCGGACTAGTATGGGCAATGCCGCACGCGCTCGCTTCTGATATAACTTGTCGCCGGTTAGCGGGGACGCGGTTTGGGCGGTGGTAGACACGACGGATTGAAGTAGGGGTTATCGTTCAAATTAGTCGGCGGGCGCTCGGCCAGCCACGGCATACCGTACCCGCACCCGAATGACCACGATGAAGGCCAGTCGCGCTAGGACACCACTCATCAATCCTTGACGAACTGGTCCACCTGAGGCTCTGCGTCCCAGCGGCGCTAGATGAAACCATCAGTCGCATCCGATGCGTGAACGTGCGTACCTGAGCTACACATCGTTCTCAACTGCGACTCTGGTGGCACCTCCATGCTGCGTAGCCCGTGGCCTACATCGGATTTTCATCGCACCTTGCGAGAACGAATCATCTGACGCCCTGCTGGACCAGACAAATGCCTCTCCCGCCTTTAGCGCTGCCATACGTTCGGGAGTCAAATTCGCCAGCGCTGCGTTGGCCTTCTGGATGTGCTTCAGCCATGCTGGTGAGTTGAACTTGTGGAGGATCACCTGCGATGAAAGCTCGATCAGGCTGACCGGCACCGAAGGCGGATCTTGACTCGCCACCATGATGCTCACACCTTTGTGTCGCATTTCGCGCACAACCTCGACGAGGCCGGCAACAAGATCTGGGCTATCGATGTATTTGTGCGCCTCGTCGAATACAACCAATTTGTTAAAGGATTGGCCGCTGCTCTTTGCGTCAGCGAAGAGCTGCAACAAGACGACAAACAGTCCGAGTGCCTCATCCTTTTCGATAAACTCATCGCGCACGTCCACGATGATCAGCCGGCCGGGGCGTACGGCATCACTGATCCCAGCGCCATCGGCGATGTAGTCACTGGCAAAGTCGAGGCGGGTACGCGCCAACTCCTTTAGATGGTCGGGGATGGTCGAGTTTTCGATTGCAGTCCGCAACGACACCAGCGTCACGTCGTCGCGCATGCCTTTCATGATGCGCATGATTTGGCGGATGTAGGCAGCTTGGCTGCCCACCGCGCCCATCAGGAATTTCCAGTGCGCGGCCTTAAGCTCTTTCGGCCCAAACTGCAGCGGCAGGACAGCAATATCGGGGTACTCTGCCCGACGCTCCTCCAACTTGTCGATGGGCACAAGAAGAAGGACATCCCGTAGGGCCGTCGGCTCTGCGCCGTACCGCTCCCGGAGAGCCTGAACCTGCACCTGGTCCGAGTTCGGGGCGACCATAGACGTGAACTCGGGCTTGTAATCCATCGTGGGGCTGTAGTGGAAAATCACTGTTGCCAGCGGATGGGGCAGCAGGTTCACATTCGGAATAGGCAGCGAAGACATCTCAGCTATCGTGCCCAATGTGTAGCTCTTCCCGCCGCCTTGCACTCCGAACAAGCTTATCGTGTGGGTCTGATTGAGATCTAACGCGATCTTCCGCCCGTTGAACTCGCCGAGGAGTCCGAAC
>CAZRLI010000323.1:0-2669 GCA_964600535.1 uncultured Steroidobacteraceae bacterium
GCCGAGCTCGTCACGGCGCGCGACGTCGGTCGGGCGCGAGAGGTCGCCCTGGCCGATGCGGTCGGCCGAGCGGATGAGGGCGGTGATCGGGCGCTCGATGCCACGGGCCGCCCACCAGGCGAGTGCAACCGCGGTGACGAGCCCGAGGAACAGCAGGCCTGCCAGGACGTAGAGCGCGCGCCGCAGCGTGGCGCGTCCCGCGGCGGCGAGCGGCGCGCCGACCTCGGCGGGGGAGGCGTCATGGGTGGCGAGCGTGACGCGCGCGGTGCCGAGGGTCCGCGGGGCGGTGGCGCCCGGGAAGCCCGGCACCTGGGCGCGGACCGGTTGCGCGGCGCTGCGCTCGATGAGTGGCGCCTGCGCGGCGGCGCGGCGCGCGAGCGAATAGAGCGACTCGCCCTGCGGGCCGAGGACCTCGATGCCGGTGACGGTTGCATCGTCACCGAAACGGGCGAGCTGCGCGGCGAGCGCGTCGCGATCGCCCGCGAGCAGCGCCGGCGCCGCGCTATCGGCGACGTGGGATGCAACCGCCGCGGCGCGCGCCTGCAGCTCCTCGCCCACGGCGCCGCGATACTCGGTGGTCGCGATGGTCGACAGCAGGCGCGATTCGGAACGGGCGTGCCAGAAGAGCAGGCCGCCGAGCAACAGCGCGGCAGCCATCATCGCGGCCACGGCCAGGGCCACGTACTTCAGCTTGAGGCTGAGCCGGTTCACGATCCCGCGGCCGGGTGCGCGCTGCGCAACCCCCGGGCGCTTATCCCCTTGTATTTGCTAATGCGGATTATCTTACCCCAGCCCGCCACGGGGCCGCTTGGCCGCCGTGCCGCCGGGCTTCCCGGCGTGTCGGCCCGCCGCCACAATCGCCTAGAATTGCCGCAGGAGGGCTCGTGCGGGTCGAAGTCTTTTCGGACACAGTGTGTCCCTGGTGTTATGTCGGAAAGCAGCGTTTCGAGCACGCGCTCGCCGCGCGGCCGGAGCTGGCCGTCGACCTGAAGTGGCTGCCTTACGAGCTCAATCCCGACCTGCCGGCGCAGGGAGCCGACCGCGCCCAGTACCTGGCGGCGAAGTTCGGCGATGCCAATCGCTTCGCGGACGCACAGCGCAGGCTGCGCGACATCGGCGCGCAGCTCGACATCGAATTCCGCTTCGAGGCGATCACGCGCATGCCGAACACGCGCCGTTCCCATGCGCTGATCGCGTGGGCGGCCGCCGCGCAGTCCGACGTGAAGGGCCGCGTGCTGCGCGCCTATTTCAGCGAAGGGCGCGACATCGGCGATCCGCAGGTGCTGGTCTCGATCGCGGCCGATGCCGGGCTCGATGCGACGGCCGCACGCGCTGCGATCGACGATCCGGCACTACATCGCGGGATTGCCGCGCTCGAGGCGCAGGCGCAGTCCTGGGGCATCACGGGCGTCCCGGCGTTCGTGTTCGAGCGTCGCTATCTCGTCTCGGGCGGCCAGGAGCCGCAGGTCTTCCTGCAGGTGATGGACCGGATCGTCGCGGAGGGCGCGTCGGGGGCATGAACGCGCTCGAGCTGACGGGGCGCGCTCGCACCCATGTGGTCGACCTGCCGGGCCTGCAGTGCGCGGTGCACCACGACATCGCCGGGGCACTGCAGGCGCTGGCGCTGGCGGCAAGGGCCGAGGCCGGGATCGAACTCGCGGCCGTGTCGGCGTTCCGCGATTTCGAACGCCAGCGGACGATCTGGAACGCGAAATGGCGCGGCGAGCGGGCCCTGCTCGATCGCTCGGGCCGGCCACTCGATGCGGCGGCGCTCGACACGGACGCGCGCATCGACGCGATCCTCGCCTGGTCGGCGCTGCCGGGCGCGAGCCGCCATCACTGGGGTACCGACATCGACGTGATCGATCGCGCCGCGATGCCCGCCGGCTACCGCCCGCAGCTCGTGCCCGGCGAGTACGCACCGGGCGGCATGTTCGGGCGACTCGACGAATGGCTGGCGGCGTCGATGGGTCGCTTCGGCTTCCATCGCCCCTACAGCCGCGACCTCGGCGGCGTGCGGCCGGAGCCCTGGCACCTGAGCCACTCGCGGACGGCGCGGCCGGCCTGCGCCGCACTCACGGCCGAGGTCATGCGGGAGGCCATCGCGAGTGCCGAGGTCGACGGCGCCGCGCGGCTCATCGAGCGCATGGACGAGATCCGCGAACGGTACGTCGTCGAGCGCTAGCGGCCCGCGTCCGGCCGCTAGGCCGTCTGCTTGGCCCAGGCCTTGCGGATATAGCCCATCGCCAGCCCGCGCGTGGTGCCGAGCGGGTCGTCGCCGGCGGCGAACACCGGCGGATTGCGCCGCAGCATGCGCCAGCTCTCGCTGCGCAGGACCTGCGACAGGAACCCGAGGTTGCGGTCGATCGCTTCCAGGTACGGGTTCTTGCCGTCGAACAGCACTTCGAGGTGGCGATAGGCCGACGAGAACGCGCCGTCGAGGCGCTTCATGCGCGTTTCCGCCGCGAACTGTGGCGTCTGGCGCAGCAGGTCGAGGCCGGAGGCGTACTTCACCTTGCGATCGCCGTTGGTCGAGAGCGGCAGGGCGTAGCCGCCCAGCACGAACTCCGGATAGAGCCGGTCGCGGCATTTCTCGAGGTAACAGCGATCCGCCATCTGCGCGATCATGTCGGCCGTGCCGAGCAGGTGGCCGAGCTTGCGGTCGCGCT
>CAZRLI010000324.1:0-2666 GCA_964600535.1 uncultured Steroidobacteraceae bacterium
TCGACCTGGTGCTCGGGGAGAAGCAGGTCTACGTGCAGCAGCCGAAGACCTACTATTTCCCCGAGCTGCCGCAGATCCAGTTCTATGCCCGCGAACGTTTCCCGTGGCTCGACGCGCTCGAGGCCGCGACCGGGGCGATCCGTGCCGAGCTGCTGGGGGTGATGCAGGGGGAAGGCGCGTTTTCGCCCTACGTCACCGGTGATGCGAACCGGCCGCGCAAGGCGCACATGGGCCTGCTCAACAATCCGTCGTGGAGCGCGTTCTACCTGTGGAAGAACGGCGAGGTGGTGGCGGAGAACGCCGCGCGTTGCCCGGCGACGATGCGCGCCCTGCAGGATGCGCCGCTCGCGGTCGTTCCCAACCGCTCCCCGTCGGTCCTCTTTTCGCTGCTCGAGCCCGGTACGCATATTCCGCCGCACCACGGCCTCGTCAACACGCGGCTCATCTGCCACCTGCCGCTCATCGTGCCGGACGGCTGCACCTTCCGGGTCGGCAATGACGTGCGCGACTGGCGGGCGGGCAAGGCCTGGGCCTTCGACGATACGATCGAGCACGAGGCCTGGAACCGCAGCAGCGAGACCCGCGTGATCCTGCTGTTCGACATCTGGCGGCCCGAGCTCACCGACGAGGAACGCGCGCTCGTGGTGGGCCTGTTCGAGGCCATCGACGCGCACAGCGGCACGAAGCCCCAGTGGGAGATCTGAACATGACGAGACTGCATGCCGCGGCGATGGCCGCCCTGCTGGCGTCGTTCGCCAACCCGGCACCGGCGACCGGGGCCGACGCCGCGCCGGCGGCCCTGGAGAAATGCGTCGCCGAGCGCGACGATGCGCGCCGGCTCGCGTGCTTCGACGCGGCAATGGCGCGCCTGGCGACGCTGCCGCCGGCCGCACCTCCGCCGACCCAGGAAGAGAAGTTCGGTGCGCGCGGCGATCTCAGGCGCGACATCGAACGGCAGGAGCGACCCCACGAGGCGCCTCTCGACAAGCTCGAGGGCACGGTGTCGGCGATCGCGGCGCGCGCCGATGGCACCCTCGTCGTCACGCTCGACAACCAGCAGGTCTGGCAGCAGCTCACGGGCGGCGAGGGCTTCCGGCTGAAGGCCGGCGACAAGGTCACGCTGAAGCCGGGCGTGCTGGGCTCCTATTTCCTCGTCAGCCCCTACGGCCGCTCGACCAAGGTGAAGCGACTCAAGTAGCACGACGAAGCGACGGCCGCGGCGCGACGAGGCGAATTGCCGCTGGGTGCGGTGGCGCCCATACTGGGTTCCATGAAGCGCCAGGCAGCTTGGGCACTCGCGCTTGCGGGAACGCTGGCCGCGACATTCATTCCCGCCTCCACCGGACCCGTCCCGGTCGCCGGTGCCGAGCCGGAATTCGCCACCCCCACGACGCTCGATCGCATCGGCCGCATCCTCGTGCCGGTCACCATCAACGGGCTCGGCCCCTTCAAGATGCTGGTCGACACCGGTGCGAACCGCACCACGATCACGACCGAGGTCGCGCAGCGGCTCGGGCTCGACTACGCGAACGCGCCCACGGTCGTGCTGAACGGCGTCACCGGCAGCGCTTCCGTGCCGGCCGTCGAGGTCGCGAGCATGCGCGCGGGGGACTTGATCCTCGACCGGCAGCAGGTACCGGTGGTGCAGCCCCACCTGATCGACGGCGCGGACGGCATCCTCGGGATCGCGGGCCTGCGTGACAAGCGGCTGATCGTCGACTTCAAGCGCGACCTCGTCACGATCTCGCGGTCGCGCTACGCGCGCGCCGACGAGCTGCGCATCCGCGCCGATCGCGTCGTTGGCGGATTGCTCGGCGCGCACGTGCGGGTGGGAAGGGTGCGGGCGCTCGCGGTCATCGACACGGGCGCGCAGAAAACCCTCGGCAACCGCGCACTGCAGGAAGCGCTGCGGGCCGATGCGCGTACCCAGGCCACCGTATACGGCACGACGGACGCGACGATGATCGGCGATGTGTCCGCCGTACCCGACGTGACGATGGATGGCACGGTGTTCCGCCACGTCGTCGTGACCTTCGGCGACCTGCACATCTTCGATGTCTGGGACCTCGCCGGCGAGCCCGCGCTGATCATCGGCATGGACGTGCTCGGCGCCATGGACACCTTCACGATCGATTTCCGCCTCGCCGAGATCCACCTGCGCAGCTGATCCGCGCGGCGCTGTCGCGGGCGGGCAACGTTCGCTTCGTCGCGCACATCACGGTGCTTCGTCGCAAGTGCCATTCCCGTCACACGCGCCCGGCGGTAGCGTCGCCTGAAGTCACCGTGGACCGGTATTTCAGGAGGGACGATTCCCATGACTGCAGACACCAATCCAATCGTGCGCAAGGCCGTCCACCTCACGCTGATGGCCAGCGCGACGGCTGCGGCGGTTGCCGCACTCCCGGGCAGCGCGCGCGCGCAGGAACAGGCGGCGGGCGGCGATGCCGACGACGTCGACACGGTCGTCGTGACCGGTTCGCGCATCCGCCGCGTCGATGCCGAGACCGCGAGCCCCGTGCTGTCGATCTCCGCGGACGAGATCGCGAAGACCGGCCTCACCACCATGGGCGACGTCTTGCAGCGCCTGCCGACCGTGGCGGGCGCCGCCACCAACCCGACCGTGAACAACGGCGGCGGCACCGGCGAGTCGAACGTCGAGCTGCGCG
>CAZRLI010000325.1:0-2664 GCA_964600535.1 uncultured Steroidobacteraceae bacterium
GACCGCACTTCACGATGATGATGGCGGACCACGGCGCCGAGGTGATCAAGGTCGAACCGCCCGGCGAAGGCGAACCGAACCGCCACCTCGGCGCGCGCGAGGATGGCGTCAGCGTCTACTTCAGGAATACCCACCGCGGCAAGAAGAGCATCACGGTCAACCTCAAGGACCCCACGCAGCGCGCTGCGCTGCTCGACCTGGCCGCGACAGCCGACGTCTTCGTCGAAGCGTTCCGGCCGGGGGTCGTCGACCGGCTCGGGGTCGGCTACCGGCAGGTCGCAGCACGCAACCCGCGCATCGTCTATTGCTCGATCGCGGCATTCGGCCAGAGCGGTCCGTATCGCGACCTGCCGGCACACGACCTCGCGACCGAAGCCATGGCGGGCGTCGTCAGCCTGAACCTCGGCAACGACGGCGAGCCGACGATGCCGCATGTCCCGGCCGCGGACATGGCGGCCTCGATGCTCGCCCTGTCGGGCGTGCTGATGGCGCTGCTGCGGCGCGAGAAGACCGGGGTCGGCGACTACCTCGACATTTCGATGCACGACTCGATCCTCGCCTGGACGCCGAACGTCACCGGCGAGGTGTTCGCGCACAAGCGCCCGCCGGTGGTGAAGCACGAACGCACCTTCGGCGGCAGCGCCTTCTACCGCATCTACCGCACGCGCGACGGCCGCCACGTCGTGCTCGGCGGGCAGGAACCGAAGTTCATCCGCAATCTGCTCGGCGAACTCGGGCGGCCCGATCTCGTCCCGCCCTGCGAGCGCGGGCCCGGGCCGCACCAGGCACCCGTGGTCGAATTCCTGCAGGCCGTGTTCGCGACCCGCACGCAGGCCGACTGGATCGAGTGGTTCCGCGGCAAGGACATCTGCTTCGCGCCGGTGAAGAACCTGCGCGAGGCCTTCGACGACCCGCACGTGCAGGCGCGTGGCATGCGCCTGGTCGATGGCGGGGGCCGCGAGCACATCGGCATCCCGATCCGGTTCGCGCGCGAGCCGGGCCGCGTGGACTTCACGCTGCCGGCGCAGGGCGAGCACACGGCCCTCTACCTCGGCAAGCCACCCGCCTGACGCCTCGCCCGTCGCACGGCGCCGACAGGTGCCTGCGTGAGCTGCGTCACATATCTCGCGCCCGGCGCCGCGCGGCCTCGCCGGGATGGGCTCGCGGGCCTGTGCCGGCGGGACGCTGCCGGTAAAATTTGCCGGTCGGAGCTTGCTGGAGGCTGCCGTGGGCCTGTCAGAAACGATCGTCGCTGCCATCATCGGCGCGTCGGCCACCGTGAGTGCGGCCGGGTTCCAGTGGATGCGCGTGCGCGCGCCAGCGACCGCGAAGCCCCGCCGCAGCGCGCTGCGCGCGGCGCTGTCGCTCGTCGCCCTGGTGGTCGCATCGGCCTTCGGCGGATATGCCTATTCCGAGCTGCGTGCCGCGGGTGCGCGCGAGGAGATCGCCCGACTGCGCGCCGCAATGAACGACCAGATGCAGGCCCTCGTCGTCGCCAACGAACGCCAGGCGGCCGCGAACCAGGCGGCGCCCCGGGTCCTGTCGTCCGAGGCACTGGTACAGCTTGCGCCCTGTACGCGCAGCGTGGCCGAGGGCGAGGGGCCCTCGCGCCTGTGCGAGGCCGCTGCGGTAGCCCCGCTCACGCTCTGCACGCAGATCCCCGCGACGGCCCAGCGGCTCGGTGTCGAGCACTATTCCCGCCCGCTCGACGACAGCGGGGACTGGCATGCGCACCCGGACGCGGGCGACGACCGACCGCCCGATGTGTCCTTCGTCGAGGCCTCGCCCGCCGCCGCGGCGGGGGCCGAACTCGCGCCCGTCTGCGTCAACGTCCGCAGCGAAGACCCCGCCCGCGTGCAGGTCGCGCGCATCGTCGTGCGCTACCGGCCACTGCCGGCCATGGCATCGCCCGCCGTGGCGGCGCGCTAGCGACCATCGCCTGCCTAGCCGGCGAGCAGCAGCGCCTCGGCGTGCTCGATGGCCTCGGGCTGCCCATATACGACCACGATATCGCCTTCGCGCAGCACTGCGCCCTCCTCCGGTTCGCGCCCCAGGATGCCCTGGCGGCGGATACCGGTGAACGCGACCTGCGCGCCATGCGCGCGCACCTCCGCGAGGCTGCGTCCGACGGCCCAGGAGCCCGGCGGCAGCACGATCGACTTGAGCTCCTCGCGAAACGCGTGCGTCTCGTCGATCGGCCGCGCATCGTCGCGGCGAAAGATGCTGCGCAGCGCCGCATAGCGATTGCTGCGGATCTCGCCGACGGTGCGCAGCACGCGCGCCGGCGGCACCTGCAGCTGCACCAGCACGTGCGAAACGAGCATCAGGCTCGCCTCGAAGGTCTCGGGCACCACCTCGGTCGCACCGGCCGCCTTGAGCTCGGTGAGGCGCGAGTCGTCCTGGGTGCGCACCAGCACCGGCACGTCCGCGCGCAGTCGCCGGATCGAGCGCAGGATCCCGATCGAGACGGATGGGTTGGCGAACGTGATGATCACGGCGCTCGCGGTCGCGAGGCCGACCTTCGCCAGTATGTCCTCGTCGGCCGAATCACCGAACACCACCGGATCGCCGGCCTGGCGCGCCGCCCGGATGCGCACCGGATCGAGGTCGAGCGCGATGTACTCGAAGTTCTGGCCCTCGAGCACGCGCGCGATGTTCTGGCCG
>CAZRLI010000326.1:0-2640 GCA_964600535.1 uncultured Steroidobacteraceae bacterium
TGCGCCACCCGCTCGTGCAGCGGATCGTGCAGGCCTACGAGGCGCGCGGCGGCGAAGCCGGGCGTGGCGAGCGGTGAAGCAGGCGGCGCTGGCGGTCGAGGTGACACGCGATGCACGGTCATGGGCGCCGTCCAGCGCGGCGATGGCCCGCTGGGCGCGGGCGGCGCTCGGCCGCCGGGGTGCGGGTCGCGGGCTCGCCGTGCGGGTCGTCGCCCCGCGCGAGAGCCGGCGCCTCAACGCCGCGTGGCGCGGCAAGGACAGGCCGACCAACGTGCTGTCATTCCCGGCAGCGCCACTGCCGGCCGGCATGCGCCGCAGCGGCGCGGATTGCCCGCTCGGCGACCTCGTGATCTGCGCCACCGTCGTGCGCGAGGAGGCGCGCGAGCAGGGCAAGGCGCTCGGGTCGCACTGGGCGCATCTCATCGTGCACGGTGCGCTGCACCTCGTCGGTTACGACCACGAGAAGGACGCGGACGCCACGCGCATGGAGCGCCGGGAGATCAGGGTGCTGCGCCGCCTCGGCATCCCGAACCCCTACCGCGCCAGGAACTGACATGCCGAAGGATGCGAACGAGCCCACCGAGGGCAATGCCACGGGGCGCTGGCTGAGGCGCCTGAAGCGCTCGGTCGCCGGTGCGCCGGAAGATCGCGAGGCGCTGCTCGAGAACCTGCGCGAGGCGAACACGCGCGGCCTGCTCGATGCGGACGCGCTCGGCATGATCGAGGGCGTGCTCGACGTCTCGGACCTGCGGGTGCGCGACATCATGATCCCGCGCGCGCAAATGATATTCGTGCGGCGCAATGACCCCGCCGCGGTTATCCTGCCGACCGTGGTCGAATCCGGCCACTCCCGCTTTCCGGTCATGGACGACGACCGCGACGACATCGTCGGCATCCTGCTCGCGAAGGACCTGCTGCGGGTGTTCGCGGAAGGCGGCACGGAGCGCTTCGACATCCGCGAATGCATGCGACCCGCGGTGTTCGTTCCCGAGGCGAAGCGGGTCAACGTGCTGCTGAAGGAATTTCGCGGCAACCGCAACCACATGGCGATCGTCGTCGACGAGTACGGCGGGGTCGCCGGCGTCGTCACGATCGAAGACGTCATCGAACAGATCGTCGGGGAGATCGACGACGAGTTCGACGTCGACGAGGATCTCAACGTCCGGAAGGACGCGGAGCGGCAGTTCACCGTGCGCGGTGTCACGCTGATCGAGGAGTTCAACGAATACTTCGGCACGCAGTTCCCCGACGACGAGTTCGACACCGTCGCGGGGCTCGTGATGAAGGCCTTCGGCCGGCTGCCGCGCCGCGGCGAGACCGTCGAAATCGGCGGCCTCGAATTCCGCGTGGCGCGCGCCGACCGGCGGCGCGTCGAGAGCCTGCGGGTCACGACGCCGCGGGACGTGCTGGCGCCCGAGGAACGGGCGCTGCGTGACGGTGACTGACGGCGCGCGCCGCCGGCTGCGCCTGCTGGCGTCGGCCGCGGCGGGCGCATCCGTGCCGCTCGCGTTCGCGCCGTTCGGACTCTGGCCGTTCGCGATCCTCGGCCCGGCCGTGCTCGTGGCGCTGTGGGACGGCGCGTCACCGCGGGCGGCCGCGGCGCTCGGGTTCTGGTTCAACGCCGGCACATTCGCCGCGGGCACCTACTGGCTCTACATCAGCATCCATATCTTCGGCGCCGCGCCGACCTGGGTCGCGTTCCTGCTGATGCTCGGGCTGGTCGCGATCATGGGGCTCTACCACGCCGCGCTCGGCTACGCGGTCGCCCGCTGGCTGCCGGCGCGCGGGGCCTGGCGCTGGCTCGCCGGGGTCCCTGCGGCATGGCTGCTGGTCGAATGGCTGCGCGGCTGGTTCCTCTCCGGCTTCTCCTGGCTGTCCCTCGGCTATTCGCAAACCGACACCTGGCTCGCGCGGCTGGCGCCCGTGGGAGGCGTGTATGCGGTGTCGGCCGCGCTCCTCGTGTCGGCCGGTGCGCTCGTGCTGCTGCTGCGGGCGCGTGACGCGCGCTCGCGCCTGCTCGCGATCGCCGTGCTCGCGCTGCCGTGGCTCGCCGCGCTCGCGCTCGACCGGGACTGGACGCGCGCCAGCGGCCCGCCGGTGCGCGTCGCGGTCCTGCAGGGTGCCATCCCGCAGGACATCAAGTGGCTCGACGCCAACCGCGAGACCACGCTCGCGCTCTACGCGAAGCTCACGCGCGAGGCGCTCGGCGAGCCATTGATCGTGATGCCCGAGTCGGCGCTGCCCGATCTTGCCAACAAGCTCCTGCCCTTCATCGGGCAGCTCTACAGCGAGGCGGGTGCGCGCGGCTCGGCGCTGGTGCTGGGGCTCGTGCGCGCCTCGGACGATGGCAGGCGCTATTTCAATTCGATTGCCGCGCTCGATGCGGAGGGCGTCGGCTGGTACGACAAGCACCATCTCGTGCCGTTCGCGGAGTTCTTCCCGGTGCCGGCGTTCGTGCGGCGCTGGCTGCGGCTGATGAGCCTGCCGTATTCCGATTTCACGCCGGGGCCCGCGGTGCAGCCGCCCCTGCGCGCCGCCGGACTCTCGCTCGCCGCGGGCATCTGCTACGAGGATGCCTATGGCAGCACGCTCGCCCGGGCGCTGCCGCAGGCCGATGCACTCGTGAACGTCACCAACGAC
>CAZRLI010000327.1:0-2640 GCA_964600535.1 uncultured Steroidobacteraceae bacterium
AATGTCTCGACGTAGCGGCGCTGGCCCTCGGCGTAGAGGGTGTCGAAGACCAGCGACGACTTGCCCGAGCCCGATACGCCGGTGACGACGACGAGCTCGCCGAGCGGTATCTCGAGATCGAGATTCTTCAGGTTGTTCTGGCGCGCGCCGCGAACGGCGATGGCGCCGGTCGGTTGCTTCGCCATGGCTGCAGGGAGTGGCGCGGCGGGCCGCGGACGCAAATCCCCAAGTTTACACGCCGCGGCTATCCCCAGCCGGCCCGGGCTATAATTCCGCGCCTGAATCCAGCAGCAAGGAAACCCCATGACCGCCCGCTGGCCCCGCCTGCTCGCAGGAGCCCTCTCGATGACGATGTTCGCCCTGTCCGCCGTGGCCGCCGATCCCGGCGCCCTGATCCCGCGCGATGCGCTGTTCGGCAACCCGACGCGCACGCAGGCACGGCTGTCGCCCGACGGCAAGTTCATCTCCTACATCGCGCCGCGCGACGGCGTGCTGAACGTCTGGGTCGCGCCCTACGGCAAGCTCGATGCGGCGCAGCCGGTTACCCGCGACGCCAAGCGCGGCATCCGCCAGCACTTCTGGTCGTACGACGGCAAGCACGTCCTGTACCTGCAGGACCAGGGGGGCGACGAAAACTGGCGCGTGCACAGCGTCGAGGTGGCGAGCGGCAAGGACATCGACCTCACGCCGATCGCGGGCGTGCAGGCCCAGGTCGTCGGCGTGAGCCCGTGGCGGCCCGGCGTGGTGCTGGTGGGCCTCAACGACCGCAAGCCGGAGTGGCACGACCTGTACGAGATCGACATCGCGAGTGGCGCGCGCAAGCTGGTCGAGCAGAATGACCAGGAGTTCGCGGGCTATGTCGAAGACGCCGCGCTCAAGCCGAGGCTCGCGGTGAAGTCCGGCGCGGACGGCGACGAGATGCTGGTGCGCAACGCCCGGGGCGGCTGGGACAGCCTGCTGAAGTACGGCCCGCAGGACACGCAGACGACGAGCCCGCTGGTGATCGAGGGCGACGGCCGCACGGCGCTGATCACTTCCTCGATTGGCCGCGACACCGCAGCGCTCGTGCGGGTGAACCTCGATACGCGCGAGCAGGCCGTGCTCGCCGCGAGCGATCGGGCCGATGTCGCCGGTGTATGGCTCGAGCCACTGTCTCGCAAGCCGCAGGCCTATGCCGTCAACTACCTCGTGAATTCGGTGACCGCGATCGATCCCGCCGTGCAGAAGGACATCGACACGCTCACGAAGGCGCTCGGCCCGCAGTTCGATGTGACGAGCCGCACCCTCGACGATCGCAAGTGGGTGGTCGTGGTAGACGACCCGCTGACCGCGCTCAGCACCTTCCTCTATGAACGCGACCCGGGCACCGTGACGAAGCTCTTCGACCAGCGCCCGGCGCTGGCCGGCGCACCGCTGGCGCCGATGACGCCGCTCGAAATCAAGTCACGCGACGGCCTGACGCTCGTCTCCTACCTGACGCTGCCGAAGGGCTCGGACGCCAATGGCGACGGGCGCCCGGACCAGCCGCTGCCGCTCGTGCTCAATGTGCACGGCGGGCCATGGGCGCGCGACGCCTACGGCTTCGACGCCGAGCACCAGTGGCTCGCGAATCGCGGTTACGCCGTGCTGTCGGTGAATTACCGCGGCTCGACTGGCTTCGGCAAGCAGTTCATCAACGCCGGCAACCTCGAGTGGGCGGCGAAGATGCACGACGACCTGCTCGACGCCATCGACTTCGCGGTGCGCGAGAAGATCACCACCGCGGACAGCGTGGCGATCTACGGCGGCTCCTACGGCGGCTACGCCACGCTCGTCGGCCTCACCTTCACGCCCGACCGCTTCGCCTGCGGGGTCGATATCGTCGGTCCCTCGAACCTCGCGACGCTGCTCGGTTCGATTCCGCCGTACTGGAAGGCCTTCTTCGAGCAGCTGGCGCAGCGCGTCGGCGACCCGCGCACCGAGGCGGGCCGGAAACTGCTCGCGGAGCGTTCGCCGCTCACGCACGTCGCGGCGATATCGAAGCCGCTGCTCATCATGCAGGGGGCGAACGACCCGCGCGTCAAGCAGGCCGAGTCCGACCAGATCGTCGCGGCGATGAAGGCGAAGCACCTGCCGGTGACCTACGTGCTCTTCCCGGACGAAGGCCACGGCTTCGCGCGGCCGGAGAACCGCACGGCGGCCTACGCGGTGTCGGAGGGCTTCCTCTCGAAGTGCCTCGGCGGGCGCCAGCAGCCGGTCGGCGACGACTTCGCCGGCTCCAGCATCGAGGTGCTCACGGGCGCGGAGTTCGTGCCGGGCCTCGGGGCGACGCGCTGACGATGCAGGCCGCGCGCGACATTTCGGCCTATCGCAAGTACTGGGCGTCGCGCTTCGGCACGGCACCCTTCCTGCCGATGTCGCGTGCCGAGATGGATGCACTCGGCTGGGATTCCTGCGACGTGATCCTCGTCACGGGCGATGCCTATGTCGACCATCCGAGCTTCGGCATGGCGATCGTCGGCCGCACGCTCGAGGCACAGGGCTTTCGCGTCGGCATCATTGCGCAGCCCGACTGGCACGATGCGGAGCCGTTCAAGGCGCTCGGTCGGCCGAACCTGTTCTTCGGCGTCACCGCCGGCAACATGGATTCGATGGTCAACC
>CAZRLI010000328.1:0-2619 GCA_964600535.1 uncultured Steroidobacteraceae bacterium
ACCCGTGTTACAGCCTTGAGAGGGCTATGTCCTGGGCCTCTAGACGAAGGGAGCGTCGTGCGGCAGCGGGGCCGGAGGGCGCGGTATTATAGAAATCCTGCCCTCCATAACAAGCGGAATGTACCAGCTTTGACTTCAACTCCCGCGCCCGTGGAATCCCCGGCGCCCCTGGCCCGCGTCGTGCCCCGCGACCAGCACACCGTTTCCCGGTCGCAGATTTCCCCCAACGCCCTGCGCGTGCTCTATCGCCTGAAGGAAGCCGGCTTCCAGGGGTTCCTGGTGGGTGGTTGCGTGCGCGACCTCCTGATCGGGCTGACGCCGAAGGATTTCGACGTCGCGACCAATGCCCTGCCCGAGGAGGTCAAGCGGCTGTTCCGCAATTGCCGGCTGATCGGGCGCCGCTTCCGGCTCGCGCATGTGTTCTTCGGGCCCGAGATCATCGAGGTCGCGACTTTTCGTGCCGCCACCGCACCCGCGCAGGCCGACGAGCCGCTCGCCGACCTCGACCCGGAGGAGGGCGAAGGTCCCGAGACCAGCGAGCCGGAGGAGTTCGATGCCGACGTCGCCGACACCCAGGGGGAGGATTCCCACGTGCTCGACGAGCACGGGCGGATCCTGCGCGACAATGCCTATGGCACGATCGACGACGATGTCTGGCGGCGCGACTTCACCGCGAACGCGCTCTATTACAACATCGCCGACTTCTCGATCTGGGACTATGTCGGCGGGCTCGAGGACGTGCTGGCGCGGCGCCTGCGGGTGATCGGCGACCCCGAGACGCGCTTTCGCGAGGACCCGGTGCGCATGCTGCGGGCGGCGCGCTTTGCCGCCAAGCTCGACTTCACGATCGATGCGCCGGTCGAGGCGGCGATCCGCGGATTCTCGGGCCTGCTCGCGGCGGCGCCGCCGGCGCGCCTGTTCGACGAAACGCTGAAGCTCTTCCTCGCCGGCCACGGCGCCAAGAGTTTCGCGAGCCTGCGCCGCCTTGGCCTGCTCGAGGTGTTGCTGCCGACCGTCGCGCGCTATTTCGCGCGCCATCCGGACGGCCTCGTGGAGCCGCTGCTCGTGCGCGGTCTCGAGAATACCGACGCGCGGGTGCGCGAGGGCAGGTCGGTGACGCCGACCTACCTGTTTGCGCTGCTGCTCTACGGGCCGATCGCGCAGGCGATCGAGACGCTGCCGCCGAACCGCTGGCACGAGGCCGGCTCGATCCTGGATGCCTGCGATGCGGCGGCGCGCGAGCTGTCGGCGCGCGTGGCGCTGCCGCGCCGCTTCTCGCTCGGCGTGCGCGAGATGTTCGCGCTGCAGCCGCGCCTGGAGCAGCCGCGCGGCCGACGCGCGTTGCGGCTGCTCGAGCACCCGCGCTTTCGCGCGGCCTACGACCTGCTGCTGCTGCGCGCCGAGTTCGGCCTGGCATCGCCCGAGATCGCGGCCTGGTGGACGCGCCTGCAGGCCGCCGCGCCCGAAGAGCGCGGCCCGCTGGCCGATGCCCTTTCCGGTGGCGGTGCGCGCCCGGGCGGCGCGGCCCGCGGGCCGCGCCGCCGTCGACGGCGCGGCGGATCAAAGCCCGCGGCATGACGCCGTGGCGGCCGGCGTACGTCGGGGTTGGCAGCAACCTCGGCGATTCGAGGACACTCGTCGCCACGGCGATCGATCGGCTGGCGGCATTGTCGTCGACGCGCCACCTGGTCCGCGCGCCGCTGTTTCGCACGCCGCCCTTCGGGCCGGTTGCGCAGCCCGATTTCGTCAACAGCGCCGCGGGCTTCCTCACCAGCCTCGACGCGCACGCGCTGCTCGGTGAACTGCAGGCGATCGAGCGCGACCTCGGCCGGGCGCCCGCCACGGTGCGCTGGGGGCCGCGCGCGATCGATCTGGACCTGCTGGCCCTCGGGAGCGAGCGGGTCGCCGACGGGGTGCTCGTGCTGCCGCATCCCGGCATCGTCGCGCGCGCGTTCGTCCTGCTGCCGCTGGCCGCGATTGCCCCCGACCTGCACCTGCCCGGCGTCGGCATAGTCGCGCAGCTGCTGCGTGGGGTGGACGCCGACGGCATCGAGCAGCTGGCATGAAGGGACTGGCGCCGCAGCGCTACGTCGTCGTCGAGGGGCCGATCGGGGTCGGCAAGACGAGCCTCGCGCGCCGCCTCGCCGACAGGATGGATGCCGCGCTCGTGCTCGAGCGCGCGGACGAGAATCCCTTCCTCGAGCGCTTCTACCGCAATCCGCGCGCCGGGGCCTTGCCGGCGCAGCTGCACTTCCTCTTCCAGCGCGCGCAGCAGCAGGCGGCGATGAACCAGCAGGACCTGTTCGCCCCGGCGCGCGTCGCGGATTACCTGCTCGAGAAGGACCGGCTGTTCGCGCAGCTCACGCTCGATCCCGCCGAGATCGACCTCTATGAGCAGATCCACGCGCGCCTCGCGATCGACCCGCCCAGGCCCGACCTCGTGATCTACCTGCAGGCCCCGGTCGACGTGCTGCTGGAGCGCATCGCCAAGCGACGCATCGTGCACGAGCAGCTGATCGAGCGCGCCTACCTCGAGCGGCTGAACGAGGCGTACGCGCGCTTCTTCCACGCCTATGCCGACGCGCCGCTGCTGATCGTCAATGCCGCCTCGATCGACCC
>CAZRLI010000329.1:0-2617 GCA_964600535.1 uncultured Steroidobacteraceae bacterium
TGGATAGCCGTCGCGCGCCGCGCGCCGCGCGATGGCGCCCGTTGCGGCATCGATCGAGAGGCTGATCGCCCCGCTGCGCGCGGTGTCGACGCGCACCGCGCGCCCGAACTGCAGGCGTCGCGCCCCGATCGTCACTGTCATGTCGCAGTCCGGAGTCAGCGTGAAGCCGGCCGGCCCGCTGCTCCAGGTGCTCCGTCCGGCGCATGGCCTCGCCATCGGGGGGCCACCGGGCCAGTCGCGCGGCACGAGGATTTCGCCCACCTCGAGCGCGGCGACGAGTTCCGCGGCGCCGCTCGCCTCATCGGTGTGCAGGCGCGGCAGGACGAGCCGGTCGACCCGCGCGACGCGTTGCGTGCGCAACCAGGGTACGACCACGCGCGCCATGCGCCGGCCGTCCGTGCCGAAGCCGTCGCCGGTGCCGTAGACGACCACGCCTGCCGCGGTACGGATCACCGCGACCTGCCCGCGGCCGGCATCGAAGATGGTGACGGCGACGACCGGGGCCGCAGGCCCGGGTCGCTCCGCGGCGAACAGCGGTGCGAGCGCCGCCAATGCCGTGACGCGCAGGCGCGGCGGCCAGGGGAGGATCGCGATCCCGACCGCGGGCACGATGACCAGCCAGGCCCAGGGCGGCGGTGCGATCGTCACCAGCGCCAGTGGCCAGGACGCGGCGCCTTCCAGCCAGGGCCAGCCGAGGGCGTGCAGCCACGCGCCCGCCCGGAAGCCGGCATCCGACAGCCCGGGCAGCAACGGGACCAGCAGGGTCGAGGCGAGCGTCAGGGGCACGAGGACCAGGGTGAACACCGGGATGGCGACGGCATTGACCACGAGGCCCGCGAGCGACACGCCGCCAAACGCCGCCAGCGTCACCGGCACGAGCGCGATGGTGACCGCGACCTGTACGCGCGCGGCCTCGCGCCACCAGCACGCGCGGCCGATGCGCGTACCGGCCGCCAGCACGATGGCCGCCACCGCGGCAAAGGACAACCAGAAGCCGCTCGCGAGCGGCGCGAAGGGATCGAGCACCAGGACCACCACGATCGCGATCGCGAAGGACTGCAGCAGGCCCTGCGCCCGCGCGGCGGCGCGGGCCAGCAGCCACGCGGCGAGCATCACCAGCGTGCGCTGGGTCGGCACCGAGAACCCCGCGAGCAGTGCATAGCCACCGGCGGAGCCGAGGCCCAGCAGCGACGCGAAGGCCTCGCGGGGCAGGTGCTCGCGCAGCGCCCCGGTCCAGCGCCACAGGCGGCGTGCTCCGCCCATCGCGATGAGCGCGAAGAGCGTCACATGCAGGCCCGAGATCGCGACCAGATGGGTCGTGCCGGTCGCGTTGAACACGCGCCACTGCTCGCGTGACATGTCGCCCGTGACGCCAACGGCGAGGGCCGTGAGCAGGGCCGCTGCGTCGCGGTCCGCGACCCGGGCCGCGATCCGCTGGGCAACTTGCGCCCGCAGGCGCTCGAGCGGCGCGCCGCCGGCCTGCAGCCGCTGGTTGAGGTGGGCCCAAGGCAGCACGGTGCCGAGCGCGCCGATGCCTTCCCGGAACCACAGCCGCTCCATGTCGGGTCCCACCGGGTTGGCGGCTGCACGCGGCGCATGCAGCCGCACCACGAGGCGCCACGTCTCACCGACCCGCGGCGCCACCCGCGGCTGTCGCCATACCATGCGCGCCATGACCCGCGCCCCGCCGGCGCGCGGATCGAGCACCAGGGCCGCATCGAAGGTCGTGCCGCGTTCACCGGCGACCGGAATGGTGAGGACGCGCGCCTCGACGAGCACCCGCTCGCGCTCGCGCGCCTCTGGCCAGCGCATGGCCAGCGCCGCCTGCACATGCAGCGCCGCAAACCCGAACCCGGCCACGAGTGCCCAGGCGGGCACGAAGACACGCGCGTCACCGTGCCGCCAGCACAATGCGGCGGCAATCGCCAGCGCCAGCAACAGGAGCCCGGCCAGCGCGCCATACGGTGGCGGCGGCAGCTGCGCCAGCAACACCCCGCACAGGAAGGCGAACGCGGCCGCGAGTGTCACGGCTCAGGCCTCCCTGTTACAGTGCCTGCGCTCCATGCCGCGCCACCTCATCCGCAAGCTCACGCCTTCGCCCGAGCAGATCCGCAGCCACTGGTACCTGCGGCCCTTCGGTACGCGCATCGCCGACCCCGCGCTGTGGTCGCTGCAGCGCCGCGGCGTCACGGCCGCCTTCGGCGCGGGACTCGCGATCTGCTTCGTGCCGCTCCCGGTGCACCTCGTGCTGGCGGGCATCGTCGCGATCGTGGCGCGGATCAATGCGCCGGTCCTGGTCGCGACCGTGCTGCTCGTGAATCCGTTGACCTTCCTGCCGGTGTACTACTCGGCCTATCGGGTCGGCGCCGCGCTGCTCGGGCACCTGCCGCAGCCCTTTCGCTTCGAGATGTCGTGGTCGTGGCTGCAATACGGCCTCGGCCCGATCTGGAAGCCCTTCCTGGTTGGCTGCCTCATCTGTTCGGTGGTGGCCGGAATCCTCGGCTGGGGTCTGCTCGAGCTGTTCTGGCGCTACCACGTGCGCAGGAGATACCGCACGCGGGCATGGGGAGCGAGGGGCTAACCGCGTGCGTTTCGCCGCAAACGCGCCTTGACGCGC
>CAZRLI010000330.1:0-2588 GCA_964600535.1 uncultured Steroidobacteraceae bacterium
CCAACCGTCGAGGAACCCGCGCTTCCAGAAGTACGTGTAGACGAACATCATCGGGGGGACGGCAAGGGCCCACAGTCGAAGCCGGTCGACGCGGCCGAGCGCTCCCGGTGCCGCCGACTCGAGATGATCGGCCTCGAGGATCGCGTACTTCCGCTGCGACTCGAGCCAGCGAGCGAGGGGCTTGCGGTCGTCATGGTCGATCGTCGCGCGCAGATTCTCGATCGCTCCCTGGACGCGCACGCGCTGCGTGTGGCCGTCCTGCACATACTCGGCGCTCTCGCGGCGGAACAGCACGATGACCGGCGGGTAGGCGCCGCAGCGCAGCGGCCTGCCGAAGATGCAATAGCGAAATCGCGCGCGATAGCCTGAAACGCCGGCCGCGGACTCGAGCATGCGCAGCTCTTCGACCAAGGAGTCGCTCAAGACATAGTCGGCGTCGAGGGCGAGCACCCACTCGGTGTCGATCGCAGTCTCGCGAAGCGCGAAGTTCCATTGGTCAGCGTGGCGGTCGAATGGGCGGCGATAGATCGCGACGTTCGGACGCCGGGCGAGCGACTCCAGCGTCCCGTCCGTGCTGCCGCTGTCCACGACGACAATGCGGCGGGCCCAGCCGAGCTTGCCCAAGGTGCGCTCGACATTCGGCGCCTCGTCATACGTCAGGATCAGCGGCGTGATTCGGTCAAGCATCGTCCCTCCGATGCTCGGCGACGATGGTCCTGTATAGCGCCATCAGCTCCTCGCCCATTCGCCGCGTCGAGTACGTTTCCACGGCCAGCCGACGCGCCGCACCCGACGCCGCTGCGCGCCTCGATTCGTCCGCGAGGTAGCCCAAGATCCCGTCCGCGACGCCTTCGGGCGTGGGGTCGACCGCAACCCCTGCCCCCGCCGTTGCCACGCTCGGCGCGATCGCAACGTCGTGGCCCAGCACGCACGGAACGCCAGCCGCCAGGGCTTCCGCCGCGGCCATCCCGAAGTTCTCGGAGTGCGAGGGAAGCACGAACACGTCGGCCTCCTCGAGCAATCGGCGCTTTGCCTCGCCGCTCACGTACCCGACCCAGGCCACGGCGCTTCCCAGCCCCAGGTCGGCGACAACCTGGCGCAGATGCGCCGTGTAGCCTGCATCGCCCTCCCCGGCGATCGACATGACTGCCGTAGGTTCAGCGGCGAGAACCTGCGGCAGCGCGCGGATCGCCGCTTCGACGTTCTTTTTCGGATCGAGCCGGCCGAGATACGCGATGCGGCGAATCCTCGGCACTCCCGGCGGCGTCGTGGATCCGTGGATCCTGACGACGCTCGTCGGAACGTCGACGCCGAGCGGTATGACCACGGCGCGCGGGAGCACGACCCGTCTCTGCGCTTCTTCCAGTTCTCGCTTCGCCGTGAAATGCACCGCGGCTGCGTGATCGAGAATCGACCGTTCCAGCAAGGCGAACGACAAGCGCTTGAGCGCCGGACGTCGCTTCTCCATGCCGTACCGATCGAGGACGCCCAGCGGCCTGACAATGTAGGGCACCCCAACTCTGCGCGCCGCGTTCGCCGCAGCCGTGCTGGCGAAGCTGAACAGTGCGTGCACGTGCACGACGTCGTAATCGGAGGTCCTCTCCCGAAGCCAGCGCCACAGGGGCAGGGATACCTTGTAGAACCCGGTCTGCCTCGGAAAGACTCGGACGCGCATTCCATCAATGTCGCCGGCACTGCCGTCGGCAGGCCGGTCTTGGCGCCTGACACGGCCGTCGTCGTCCGTGGTCGCGACCTCGACCTCTGCGCCCAGCGCCGACGTAGCCGCGACGATCGAACGGATCGCCGCACTCGGTCCCCCATGGACGGCGCTGATCGAAGGAATGACGTGCAGGACTCTCACGAACGATCGCGCCGACTCTTCCATGCGCCGCGGCGCGCCAGCTGTGGCCCGACGATTCTCGCGGGCCTGTTGCGCGGCTGGCCGGCCGTCATCGAACGCTCCTCGGACGCGACAACGCGCGAACGATGACGGGCCCGCCAATCCGCGCCACGACCAGAAATACGAGCAGCGCAGTGATGAATCCGCCGAGCATCTTGGTGTTCGAGGTCTCGATCAGGCTGGCGCCGAATACGACGAGGACGCTTCCGCTCGCGACCCCAACCAACGACGCCGGGCTGCGCGCGAGCAGCCGGTAGCCCGCGCCCACGACTAGTCCCCACAGGAAGATGGGAACGAACATCAGGACCGGGCCGAAGTCGACGTAACTTTCCGCCACGTAGCCCAAGCCGATCGACGTCCCTTCCATAGCGCCCGCGACCCGGAACCCTGTGAATTCCGCAGTTCGCTCGGAATCCTCGATCGCAGGCTTGTCCGGATCGATCACCCTGGGCACGAGCACGTGCCAGATCGACTTGAGCCACAGCGCGCCATCTTGGTGAGGGACAACGGCGGGAACGTAGTTGATGGCGGATGCGAAGTAGTACACGTACCCGATGCGCGCCAGCATCTTCTCGGCGGCATCCGCTAGATCGTCGGCGCTTTGCGCGGCCGCCAAATTGGCGACCTCCGCCAGCTGCTCCTGCGGCGTGACCAGAACGACCTGCTCCCCGGTCCCCGCATTGACGAA
>CAZRLI010000331.1:0-2584 GCA_964600535.1 uncultured Steroidobacteraceae bacterium
CGCAGCCGCCGCGGCAAGCGCGGATGGGACCGCGGCCGCGGGCGGCGACAACCGTGCGCTCGACAGCGAGGTCCAGGACCTGAAGAAGGATGTCGTCGACCTCAACAAGGAACTGTTCATCCTCGAGGAAGAGCTGCTGTTCCCCGCGAACACCCAGGTGGCCGTGTTCGTTTCGATGGACGTCGGCGAGTTCTTCGCGCTCGACTCGGTGCAGCTGAAGATCGACGACAAGGAAGTATCGAATTACCTGTACACGCCGCGCGAGGCGGAGGCGCTGCTCAAGGGCGGCGTGCAGCGCATCTACGTCGGCAACCTCAAGACCGGGCCGCACGAACTGGTCGCCTTCTTCGCCGGCAAGGGTCCCAACTCGCGCGACTATCGGCGCGGCGCGACCCTGAAGTTCGAGAAGAGCGTGGGCGCGAAGTACCTCGAGCTGCGCATCAGCGATCGGCAGCGCAAGGCGCAGCCCGAGTTCGAGATCAAGGACTGGGAGTAGATGCGGCGCTTCGCCCTCGCAGTCGTTGCGGCCCTCGGCAGCGCGGTCCTCGGCGCCGGTGGCGCGCGCGCGGCTGCGGCGCCCGACAAGCTGGCTGCGATCCGCGTGCAGGACCTGCACTACGGCGACGTGCTCTTTCACTTCTACCAGGACGACAACTTCGAAGCGCTGACGCGCCTGCTGGCCTATGGGCAGTGGGGGCGCCTGCCGCACCACCTCGCCGATGCCGAGCTGCTCGCGGGCGGCCTGTACCTGTCGCTCGGCATGCACAACGAGGCGGGCGAACGCTTCGCGCGGCTGCTGACGCCCGCGACCCCGCTCGGGGTGCGCAATCGGGCGTGGTTCTACCTCGGCAAGGTCTGGTATGCGCGCGGCTACGACGACAAGGCCGAGCAGGCGCTGCGCAGCGTCACGGGCCTGTTGCCGCCGGAGCTCGAGGCCGAGAAGACGCACCTGCTGGCCAACGTGCTGATGCACGGTGCGCGGTATGACGAAGCCGTGCAGTTGCTCGACGCATATCGGGGCAGCTCCGACTGGGTCGCCTACGCGCGCTACAACCTCGGGGTCGCGCTGGTGCGCAAGGGCCAGCTCACCGATGCCGATCGTTACCTGACGAGCGTCGGCGAGATGGCGGCCGGGACGCCCGAGATGCTCGCGCTGCGGGACAAGGCGAACCTCGCGCTCGGTTTCGCCTATCTCCAGGCCGACCAGCCGGCCAACGCCAAGGTCGTGCTCGAGCGTGTGCGCCTGAACGGTCCCTTGTCGAACAAGGCGCTGCTCGGCGCCGGCTGGGCGAATGCCGCGCTCGGCGATTTCGAAGGTGCGCTCGCGCCCTGGCTCGAGCTGCGCGACCGCAACCTGCTCGACGCGGCGGTCCAGGAATCGTGGCTCGCCGTGCCGTACGCCTACGGCAAGCTCGGGGCGAATGCGCAGGCCGCCGAATACTATGAAACGGCCATGCGCGAGTTCGACAAGGAGGGCCTGTCGCTCGACAAGGCGATCCAGGGCCTGCGCTCGACGCGCCTGCTGGACGACCTGCTCGCGCAGGAGACGGAGGACCGGCAGGGCTGGTTCTGGCAGCTGAAGCAGCTGCCGGACGCCCCGCAATCCCGCTATCTGTACGCGGTGCTGGCGGGCAATGATTTCCAGGAAGGCCTCAAGAACTACCGCGACCTCGCGTTCATGCAGCACCGGCTCGGCGCCTGGGCCGACAGCATGGCGGCCTTCCACGACATGGTCGACGCGCGCCAGAAGGCCTACGCCGGGCGCGTGCCGCGCGCCGATGCGCTGCTCGCGACCGCCGCGCCGGAGCGGATCGAGCGCCAGCGTGGCGAGCTCGAGTCGCGCCTCGACACGATCGAGCGTACCCACGACGCCGCGGCGCTCGGCACGGCCGCGGAGCGCGACCAGTGGGCGCGCATCCAGCGGCTCGAGCAGGCGATCAACGGCGGCGAGGCGGGCGTCGACGGCGCGGACCTCGAGGCGCTGAAGGACCGGCTGCGCCAGGTGAAAGGCGTGCTCGCGTGGCGCCTCGACGAGGCAATGCGCGCGCGTGTCTACCAGCAGCGCCGCGACATCAAGGACCTCGACGCCGCATTGCGCGAGGCACAGCGCCGCTGGGTCAGGGTCGAGAAGGCACGCAAGAACGTGCCGACCAATACCGGCGAGTTCGAGGCGCGGATCGCGGCCTTGTCCGCGCGCCTCGGCGCGCTGCAGGCGCGCCTCGCCACGGCGCGCGACCGGCAGAACGACTATCTCGAGGCGGCGGCCGTCCATGCGCTCGAGGCGCAGCAGGCGCGGCTCGCGGCGTACCGGGTGCAGGCGCGATTTGCGCTGGCGACGATCTACGATCGCGCGGCGAATCCGCCCCCGGCGGCGCCGCAGCCCGCGACACCGCAGTCCGCCGCGCCGCCACCCGATGCGCGGGAGCCGGCGCCCGAAGCGGCCGTGCCACCCGGCGGGGAGCTGCCGTGAAGGGTGCGGCGCGCCCCATGCTCGCCTGCGCGCTCGCCGTCGCCGCGGCGCTTGCGCCGCCGGCGCCGGCGGCCGACCGGTCGAAGGCCAGGGCCGCCGCACCCACCATCAAGG
>CAZRLI010000332.1:0-2581 GCA_964600535.1 uncultured Steroidobacteraceae bacterium
CTGCTTGTCGTTCATGATGTCATACACCATGCTGTGCACTTCCTTGTGGGACAGTGCCGGCATGTTGATGCGCTTCATGTCGCCGTCGACCCGGATCATCGGCGGCACGCCGGACGACAGGTGCAGGTCCGAGGCGTTGTTTTTTACGGCAAACGCAAGCAGTTGCGCGATATCGACGGCCATGCGAAATCCTCGCGAGAAGCGGCCGCAGTATAGCGGAGGGGGTCTGCGTCCAATATGTTAATCGGTCCGCAGATTTTGGCCTCGAACGCGCGAAAAGTGCGCGCGGCGATCGCGGCTGCCGCGCAGCAGTGCGGCCGGAGTGTCGATTCCGTCACGCTGCTGGCGGTCTCCAAGGGACAGCCGGCCGAAAGCGTACGGGCGGTCGCCGCGGCCGGCGTCGAGCACTTCGGCGAGAACTACCTGCAGGAAGCCCTCCCCAAGCTCGAGGCGCTCGCCGGCCTCGAGCTCACCTGGCATTTCATCGGGCGGCTGCAGGCCAACAAGACGCGGCCCGTCGCCGAGCGATTCGACTGGGTACATGGCGTCGATCGGCTGAAGCTCGCCGAGCGCCTGGCCGCGCACCGCCCCTACCACGCGCCGCCGCTCAACGTGTGCATCCAGGTGAATGTCGCCGGCGAAAGCGGCAAGGCGGGCGCCGCCCCGGGCGAGGTTGCGGCGCTGGCGGCGGCCATCCGCGCATTGCCCCGCCTGCGGCTGCGCGGGCTCATGTGCCTGCCGCCCGGGGAGAGCGCAGTCGCGCGCCAGCGCCACTGGTTCGGGCTCCTGCGCGCATCCTTCGACGCCCTGCGGGCACAGGCCTTCGACATCGATACGCTGTCGATGGGCATGAGCGGCGATTTCGCCGCGGCCATCGCCGAAGGGGCGACGCTGGTGCGCATCGGCACCGCGCTATTCGGCCCGCGTGCCGCCGCGATGCCCGCCTGAGCGGGTAACATCCGTCCATGGCCGGACCTTCAATTGCCTTCATCGGCGGCGGCAACATGGGCCGCGCGCTCGTCGCCGGGTTGATCGCGCGCGGCGCCGCGCCCGCCGACCTCGCGGTGGCGGATCCGCGGGACGCCGCCTGCGCGTCGCTGCGCAACGACTTCGGCATCCGCGCCTCGGCAGACGGCGCCGGGTTGGCGTCGCGGGCGGACATCCTCGTGCTCGCGGTCAAGCCGCAGGTCATGGGTGAGGCGCTGGCGCCGCTGGCGCCGGTCCTCGCGCGGCGGCGCCCGCTCGTCATCTCCGTGGCCGCCGGCGTGCGCATCGCCTCGCTCGCCGGCTGGTGCGGCGGCGACTTGGCCATCGTGCGGGCGATGCCCAATCGACCCGCCCTGTGCAACGCCGGGATCACGGGGCTCTACGCCCCGGCGGATACCGCGCCCGAGGCGCGCCAACGGGCCACCGAGGTCATGGCGGCGGTCGGTGAGACGGTCTGGGTCGGGCGCGAGGACGACCTCGACGTGGTCACCGCGCTCTCGGGCAGCGGGCCGGCCTATTTCTTCCTGCTCGCGGAGGAGCTCGAGAAGAGCGGCATCCGCCGTGGGCTCGAGCCGGCGACAGCCCGGCGGCTCGCCGTGGCCACCCTGCACGGCGCGGGCCGCCTCGCCTTCGAGGGCGATGGCGACCTCGCAGGCCTGCGCGAGGCGGTGACCTCCAGGGGCGGCACGACCGAGGCGGCCCTGCGCAGCTTCGCGGCGGCGCACTTTGGCGACAGCGTGGCGGCGGCGGTCGATGCGGCCGTGAAGCGCGGCCGTGAACTGGCGGAGGTTTCGTGAGCGCTCTGATCTACATCGTCGAGACCCTGCTGTCCCTGGTCTTCTTCGTGTTCCTGCTGCGCCTGCTGCTGCAACTCGTGCGGGCGGACTTCCGCAATCCGCTCGCCCAGGCCTTCGTGCGGCTGAGCAATCCGCTGATCCTGCCGCTGCGGCGGCTGTTGCCGCCGGCCGGCAAGGTCGACAGCGCCTCGGTGGTCGCCGTCGTGCTGATTGCGCTCGCCGAGGTCGGCATCGTGTACGCCCTGCGCATCGGCGGGCTGCCGCCGCTGCTCACCTGGCTGCGCCTCGCGGCGCTCGGCGTGCTGACCAAGGTCCTGTGGGTCTATTTCTATGCGATCGTGCTCTACGCGCTGCTTTCGCTGATCGCACCGGGGCAGCATTCGCCCGTTTCAGCACTGCTCGCATCGCTCTGCGAGCCCGTCCTGCGGCCGTTCCGCCGCCTGATTCCCTCGGTCGCCGGCCTCGACCTGTCGCCATTGTGGGCCTGCATCGCGCTGCAGGCGCTGCTGATCCTGTTGCGCGGATGAGCGAGAACATCAGTGGGTTACCTCGCGTCATTCATCGAGAATCGAGCACGGCGCGCCGTCCGCTTCCGGCAGCGAGTGCGCGCGATACTGGAAAACAAGCGGTTTCGTGAGCGCGACGCTTGCGAAAAAACCCTTGCGCGCGTTTACGCATGTGCTATGTTGCCGCCCGATTCGCGATCGCGCGACTTGCGCGCCGCGTGATCGTCAAACCAATTTTTCAGGAGAATAGGCAATGGCGAAAAAAGGTGGCGCACCGACGAAGTCGGAAAT
>CAZRLI010000333.1:0-2579 GCA_964600535.1 uncultured Steroidobacteraceae bacterium
GCGTCAACTGGATGTCGCCGGTGCCGGGCGGCATGTCGACCACGAGATAGTCGAGCTGGCCCCAGTCGGTGTCGCCGAGCAGCTGCGTGAGCGCCTGGGTCACCATCGGCCCGCGCCAGACCATCGGCTGGGCGGCATCGATCAGGAATCCGATCGACATCGCGACCACCCCGTGGCTTTCGAGCGGACGGATGCGCTTGCCGCCGGCCAACTGCGGGCGCTGCCCCTCGAGTCCGAGCATCAGCGGCTGGCTCGGTCCATAGATGTCCGCATCGAGCACGCCGACACGCGCGCCCTGCGCCGCCCAGGCCAGTGCCAGGTTGGCCGCCACGGTGGACTTGCCGACGCCGCCCTTGCCCGACGCCACCGCCACGACATTCGCGACGCCCGCCATCGGCTTCAGCTGCCGCTGCACGGCGTGCGCCCGGATGCCGGCGCCGACCTCGAGATCGAGCGGCGCCGTGATGCCCGCGGCGGCCAGGTGCGCTGCGAGTCCCGGCTGCAGTTCGTGGGCATAGCCGCCGACCGGGTACCCGAAGCGCAACTGCACGCGCACGCGCGCGCCCTCGATCGCCGCGTGCTGCACGGCCTCGAGCTGGCCGAGGCTCACGCCCGAGGCGGGGTCGACAAAACCGGCGAGCGCTGCCGCGAGGGCGGCATTTTCTGCATTGGGCATCGAGGGGTCTCGTGTGCCGGGCGGCACGTGTCGCGTGATTCTAGCGAAAATTGCGGTCGGTTCCGACCGCTGGCACGATGCTCGCATGGTGGGGTATGGCATACTTCGGACGCAGTGGGGTCCCTCGGGATCGAGGTACGGGAAGCTTGCGATGGGTGACGATCGAGGTGCGGCGGCGAGCCGTCCGGGGAAAGCCTGAATGAGCTTTTTCTCGGGTCTGCGTGCCGATCGCCTGATCACGCAGATCGTCTCGACCAAGGATCCGCAGGATCCCGAGACCCAGAAGGCCGCCGCGCGCCTCAAGTCGCTCGGTGGCGCCGCGATCGAGCCGCTGTTCGCCGCGCTGGCCGATGCCGACAAGAACGCGACTGTCGTTTTTGTCGACATCCTGACCTCGGTGGTCAATGCCAAGACGTTTTCGTCATTCGCCCGCGGCCTGGTCGAGGGTGGCCCACGCGTCGTGGCGGGCATTTCCTGGGCGCTGTCCAGCAGCCGCGCCTACCCGCCCCACCTGCTGCTCGATGCGCTCTCGCTCGAGGGCATCTCGAAGTCCGCGCTGATCGACATCATCGCGGCGCAGAAGCAGCGCTTCAGCGTGCGCGAACTGCTCAATGCCGCGTACGCGCAGGAACCCAATGAGAAGGCCGCGCTCTTTCGCATCATCAACGAAATGGCCGATGCGAGCGCGATCCCCGAGCTGATCGGGCGCCTGCAGGGCAAGGATCCAATTGCGCGCCTGCACCTGCTCAACATCCTGGCGCGCTTCAACACCCCCAGCGTGCAAAGCGCGCTGCAGGACCAGCTGAAGGACAACAACAAGCTGGTGCGCGCCGCGGCCCTCGCCGCGCTCCACCGGATGGACGGCCCGGTCGACGTGAAGCGCGTGTGCGAGATGCTGCGCGACCCGGAAATCGACGTGCAGAACAAGGCCGTCGACGTCGTCATCAAGGTGAACGACCCCGACACGATCAAGTACCTCGTGCCGGTGCTGAAGGACGAGAACGAGTACGCGCGACGCGCCGCGGTCGAGGTGCTGAACGAGGTCGGCACGGCGAAGTCGATCAAGTACCTGCTCGATGCCATCAAGGACGACGACTGGTGGGTGCGCAGCCGCGCCGCCGACGCGCTCGGCAAGATCGGCGGGCCGAAGGTCGTCGAGGCGGTGCTGCAGCTCATCCGCGACGACGACGAGGACATCCGCCGCTCGGCGATCGAGATCCTGAACCAGACCAAGGACGAGCGCGCGGTCGCCCACCTGATCGAGGCGACGCGCGACCCGGACTGGTGGGTCAGCGAGCGTGCGGTCGACGCACTGGCCGAGATCGGCAGCAAGCGCGCGGTGCCGCGGCTCGTCGAGATGCTGCAGGCGGGCGCGGCCCGCTCGGTCCCGGTCGCGATCCGCGCCCTCGCGAAGCTCGGCGACCACAAGGTGATCGAATCCCTGCTGCCCTTCCTCGCGCGGCCGGAAAAGGAAATCCGCGTCGAGGCCATGGCCACCCTCGCCAAGCTGGCCGACGAGCGGCGCGCCGATGCCATCCGCGTGCAGTTGCAGGCCCAGGCGACGTTGCCGGATGCCACCGTCGCGCAGGCCGCGCACCAGGCGCTGCTCGAACTCGAGAACCGCCTCGGCTCGCTCACCGGCGGCAGCGGGCGCACGCTCGCCTCCACCCCGCTCCCCGCCGCGCCGACCCAGGCCCCTGCGCCGGCCCCCGGCCCGGGCCGCAACGCACCGCCCTCCCCGGCGTCGTCGCCGCGACCCGCGGAACCGGCGCGCACGCTGCTGATGTCGGAAGCCGAGGTCGCCCAGGTCGTGCGCCAGGCCGAAGCGAGCTCCCAGCAGAAGCTCGACATCTCGACTCTCAATCCGGGCGACGTGATCGAGGGTCGCTACAAGTACATCGAG
>CAZRLI010000334.1:0-2575 GCA_964600535.1 uncultured Steroidobacteraceae bacterium
CTCGAGCACGGCCAGCCGGCAGTCCTCGACCGCCGCGCATCCGTTCTCGCGCAGCGCCTGCATCAGCTCCTCGTGCGAGAGGACCTCGGCCTTCAGGTGATCGGGATACACCTGCCCCTTGCTGACCAGCACGCGCGCCTGGCCACGCAGCAGCTTTTCGACCTTGCGGTGGTTCGCGGCGAAATGGCCGAGCGTGAAGTTCAACACGAGCAGCACGCTCGCCGCGGCGAGCCCGCCGACGAGCGAGCTGTCCGGGCCGACCATCGCGTTCTGCACCGCGTTGGCGATCAGCAGGATCAGCGCGAAGTCGAACGGCGCGAGCTGGCCGACCTCGCGCTTCCCGCTGATGCGGAACCCGATCAGGATGAACGCGTACACCACGACCGTGCGCAGAATGATGATGCCGACCTGCGCCGGCGACGTCAGAAGCTCGGACATGGATCCTCTTGGCTCAGGGCACGACGACGAGCGGCAACTCGACGAAGCTCTCCAAGCCGACGGCGTGATAAACCCTCTGCACCGCCTTCTGGTAGTCCCCCGGCTTCGCCCAGAAGATGTTGGGCACGAACGTCTGCGGATTCCTGTCGTAGAGCGGGAACCAGCTCGACTGCACCTGCACCATGATGCGATGCCCGCGCTCGAACACGTGGCTCGCCTGCGGCAGCGCAAAGCGGTAGCGCTGCACTTCGCCCGCCGGAATCGGTGAGGGTGCGGAAAAGCTGTCGCGGTAGCGGCCGCGGAAGATGTCCATCGCGATGCCGAGCTGGTAGCCGCCGAGTTCGGGGCGCTCCGGAACGACGTCGGGGTACACGTCGATCAGCTTGACGACCCAGTCGCTGTCGGTGCCGCTCGTCGACGCGAAGAGGTTCACCATCGGGATGCCGCCGATGGCCAGCGGCGCCGCCAGCGGTTCGGTGACGTAGGTGAGGACGTCGGTGCGGTCCGCGGCATGGCGCTGGTCCGATAGCAGCCAGGGCCGCCACTGGTCGCCATCGTTGAAGCGCACCGGGCGCGCGACGTTCGGCACGGGTTTCGCGGGATCCGAGACATATTCATCGAAGGCAGTGCCCGTTGCCACGGGCGCCGTGAACGAGAGCCCGGAACCGGCCGCCAGATACAGCGGGCGCGACCGCGCCGCGCAGCCCTGCGCGCAGGAGCGCGGCCAGGCGTCGTAGTGTTTCCAGGCCTGCGTGCCCGTCTCGTAGGCCACCACCGGGGGCGTGCGCGCGGCGGGTGCGTCGTCGCGCAGGTAGTGGTCGAGGAACGGCCGCATGATGTCGTGGCGGAATTCGCGCGCCGGGTCGCCGTCAAAGCGCAGCGGGCCGAGTTCGCGCTGGTTGCTGTTCTGGCCGCTGTGGCGCCACGGCCCGAGGACCAGGAACACCTTGTCGTTCGCGCTGTCCTTCGGCTCGAGCGCCGCGTACAGCGCGCGCGCGCCGTAGATGTCTTCCTGGTCCCACTGCGCCGCCACGATCATCACGGGCACGGTGAGCGGTTCGCGCGCGAGGATGCGGTCGACCGCCTGTTCCTGCCAGAAGGCGTCGTAGGCCGGGTGTTCGGCGATCTTGCGCAGGAACGGCAACTGTTCCAGGCCGTAGACGCGCGCCGCGTCCATCACGGAGCCCGCACGGCGGAAGAAGTCGTAGTCGTCGTAGGCGATGCGCGCGATGTCCCTGCCTTCCTTGCGGTCGGTCATCTGCCGCTGGAACCAGTCGAAGAACCCCTGGCGGAAGGCGCCATTGTGGAACCAGTCGTCGCCGCGCCAGCCGTCGACCATCGGGCACATCGGCACCGCGACCTTGAGCGCCGGGTGCGGGCGCACGAGTCCCATCAGGGTCGTGAAGCCGGGGTAGGACGATCCGGTCATGCCGACCCGCCCATTGGTCTCGGGCAGGTTCTTCACCAGCCACTCGATGGTGTCCCAGGTGTCGGTCGAGTGATCGACGCGCGTCGGATTGAGGGGGCCGCGCAACGGGCGGTTGGTGACATAGTCGCCCTGCGAGCCGTACTTGCCGCGCACGTCCTGGTAGACGCGGATGTAGCCCGCTTCGACGAACACGTCGTCGCCGATCTGCAGGGCGGCCGCCATGTAGGGGCTTGCGCTGCGCTCGGCGTTCTTCTCCGCGTTGTAGGGCGTGCGCGTCAGCATGATGGGTGCACGCCGCGCCCCTTTCGGCAGCACGATGACGGTGTGCAGCTTCACGCCGTCCCGCATCGGGATGTCGACCATGCGCTTCTCGTAGTCCGCCGCGGCCGTCGGTGCGACGAACCTTGCCGGGATGTCCGGCGTCATCGGCGGAGTGTCGGCGGCGACTGCCGCGAAGCAGGTGGCGGCGAGGCAAAGGCCCAGGCTGGACCGTGCGAATCGTGTCATTGGCTACCCCCGGATCCCCCCATGATATCCTGCCAGCTCCGATGGACGAACGATACGATCCGGCCCGCGTCGAGCGCGCCGCGCAGGACTATTGGGATTCGCGGCAGGTGTTCGCGGCGCGCGAGGGCGCCCGCGGCGGGAAATACTACTGCCTGTCGATGTTCCCGTACCCCTCCGGGCGCCTGCACATGGGCCACGTGC
>CAZRLI010000335.1:0-2556 GCA_964600535.1 uncultured Steroidobacteraceae bacterium
TGCACGATTCGGCGATGCGCGAATGCGACCTCGCGATGCAGGCCGCGCTCGCCGACCAGCGCGCGGCGGAAGCGGCGATCGACCGGCAGCGCGAGTTCCACGAGGAGCAGGCCGCGCTCGTGTCGGCGGTGCAGGGGCGTTATTACGAAGTGGGTGCCGAGATCTCGCGCACCGAGCAGGCGATCCAGCATGCGCGCGAGATGCGCGAGCGGCGCACCGCGGACCTCGCCGGCGCCCGCGGCTCGCTCGGCGAGATCGCGCTGCTCATCGAGCGGGACGCCGCCGAGCTCGCCGCCTTGCGTGCCGAGATCGCGGCGCTCGCGCCGCAGCTCGAGGCGGCACACCGCGCCGAGGGCCTGGCCTCCGGGTCGCTCACGGAAGTCGAGGCGGCGCTGGCGGAGTGGCAGCAGGTCTGGGAGACCTTCAACCGCGACTGGGGTGCCGCCGACCAGGCGACGCAGGTCGAACGGGCGCGCATCGAGCAACTCGAGAACCAGTTCCGGCGGCTCGGCAGCCAGGCCGATCGCCTCGCCGTCGAGCGCGACGCGCTGGTCGCGCAGGAATCGAATGCGCAGCTCGCCGACCTCGCCGGGCGCGAGTCGCTGGCGCGGGCGACCGCCGACGAACTCGCCTCGGCGCTGGGTACGGCGTTGTCGCATGTGCAGGAGGCGCGCGCCCGGCAGCTGCAAAGCGAGATGCGGCTCGAGGCATTGCGTGCCGAACGCGAGCGCATACGGGGCGACGTGCTGTCGCTCGAGGCATTGCAGAAGGCGGCGCTCGGCCGTGATGGCGGGCGGGCGGGCGAGTGGCTGGCGCACGCGGGCCTTGCGGGCCGCGGCCGGCTCGCCGAGCTGCTGGTCGTGGAGGGCGGTTGGGACCGCGCCGTCGAGACGGCGCTCGGCGATTACCTCGAAGCCGTCTGCGTCGAGGACCTCGATGGCGCGAGCGCTGCGATCGGGAGCCTGAGCGGCGCGAGCATCACCCTGCTCGAGCCGCACCGCACGCCGGCGGGAGGCGTCGCGGGGCCCTCGCTCGCGCAATGCGTGCAGGGACCGGCCGCACTGGTCGATCTCCTCGGGCGCGTGTTGACGGCCGACTCGCTCGCGGCGGCACTGCAGATGCGTGCCGGCCTGGCGGCCGACCAGTCGGTCATCACGCGCCAGGGCGAGTGGATCGGCCGCAGCTGGTTGCGGGTGAGCCGCGGCGTCGACCATCACGCCGGTGTCCTCGAACGGGAGCAGCGGCTGAAGGGCGTGCGCGCCGAATTTGCCACGGCCGAGCAGCGCGTGCGCGAAGTGGAGGAGCAGATTGCGGGCCTGCGCGCCACGCTCGCGGCGGCCGAGCAGTCACGCGATGCCGCCCAGGCGCGCATCCAGAACGCCCACCGCGAACACGCCGATGTGCTCGGGCAGCTCGAGGCCGGTCGGGCGCGCGCGCAGGAGACGGCGCTGCGCCGGGAGCGGCTCGAGCAGGAAGCCGGCGAGGTCGCGCGCGAAATCGGCGTTACGCAGGATGCGCTCGCCAGGGCACGCAGCGCGCTCGACCGCGGCCTCGACGCGCTGTCCGCGCTCGATGCGCGTCGCCCGCAGCTCGAGGCCGGGCGGGAGGAGCGGCGCGAACAGGTCACGGCGGCCCGCCAGCGCGCGCAGGCCGCGCAGCTCGCCGCGCGCGACCTGCTGATCCGCAGCGAATCGCGCCGCTCGAGCGAGGCCGGCAAGGGCGTGAACCTCGCGCGCCTGCACGAGCAGCGCAGCCAGCTGGAGGCACGCGCCGCCGAACTCGACGCCGAGCTCGCGGGTGGCGACGCGCCGGTACGCGAACTGCAGCAGCGGCTCGACGATTCGCTCGGACGGCGCATGTCGATCGAGGGCGAGCTGGGCGCGGCGCGGCGCGGCCTCGAGGCGGCGGACGCCACGCTGCGCGAGCTCGACGAGCGCCGTGCGGCGGCCGAGCAGCGGGTGGGCGTGGCGCGCGAAGCGATGGAGGCCGCGCGCCTCGCCGCACAGGAAACGCGGGTGCGGCGCGAGAGCATCGCCGAGCAGTTCGCGGCCACGCAGTTCGAGCTCGCCGCGGTCCTCGGGGGCCTGGCGGCGCACGCCGCCGTGCCCCAATGGGAGGAGCAGCTCGCAGCCGTGCGGGCCGACATCGACAGGCTCGGCCAGGTCAACCTCGCGGCGATCGACGAACTGAAGGACAACACCGAGCGCAAGGAATACCTCGACCGCCAGTTCGCGGACCTCACCGCCGCGCTCGACACGCTCGAGCAGGCGATGCGCAAGATCGACAAGGAGACGCGCACGCGCTTCGAGGACACGTTCAACCGGATCAACGCCGGGCTGCAGGAGAAATTCCCGCGGCTGTTCGGCGGCGGCCATGCCTACCTCGAGCTGGTGGGCGAGGACCCGCTCGCGGCGGGCGTCGCGATCATGGCGCGGCCGCCGGGCAAGCGCAACAGCACGATCTCGCAGCTCTCCGGCGGCGAGAAGGCGCTCACCGCCGTGGCGCTCGTGTTCTCGATCTTCGACCTGAACCCGGCGCCGTTCTGCCTGCTCGACG
>CAZRLI010000336.1:0-2556 GCA_964600535.1 uncultured Steroidobacteraceae bacterium
GAAATGCGCCTCATCATTGCAACGCAGGCGGCGCTGCTCGTCGCGCACCGCGACCCGCGTGCCTACGATGCGCTCTACAGCGTGCTCATCTATCCGTCCGGGTTCGTGGTCGAGGAGCGCGATGAAGACGAGTTCGGCCTCGTGACGCTGGGCCACCGCGCGCTCTCCGGCCAGGCGATCGACCTGTCGCGGATCGTGCTCTCGTGGGAGGACATCGAGGCGGGCTTCTCGGGCGCCGACGGCTACAACGTCGTACTGCACGAGTTCGCGCATCACCTCGATCACCTGTCGGACGGGGCGCTCACCGGCGGTGGGGCGCGCGCGCCCGGCGCGGACCGCTGGCATGAGGCGCTGCGGGAGGCGCACGAGGCGCTGTGCGATGCCGTCGATCGCGGCGAGGACACGCTGATCGACCCGTACGGCACCGAAGACCTCGCGGAGTTCTTCGCCACCGCGACCGAGGTGTTCTTCGAGCGCGCCGCCGAGCTGCGCGCGACGCACCCGCGCCTGCAGGCCCAGTTGCGCGACTTCTACGGCACCGATCCCGCCGACTGGCCCGACTGACGACACGGCACGCGCAGCAGCAGCACGCCGCCGACCACGAAGAGCAGTGAAATCGACAGCATCGCGAGGCGCGAATCGCCGCTGAGGAGTGCCACGGTACCTGCGAGCAAGGGCCCGAGGATCGCGGCCGCCTTGCCCATCATGTTGTAGAAGCCGAAGAATTCGCCGGCCTTGCCCGCCGGCACGAGCCGCCCGTAGAAGGAGCGCGACAGCGATTGCACGCCACCCTGCACGCAGCCGATCACGATGGCGAGGACGAAGAACTCCGTCTCGGTATCGAGCCGGTAGGCATAGAGGGTGACCCCCGCGTAGACCGCGAGCGCGACCAGGATGCCGGTGCGCGCGCCGATCCGCGAGCCGAGCCACCCGAAGGCGAGGGCGGCGGGAAAGCCCACGAACTGCACCAGCAGCAGCGCCTGGATAAGGCTCGCCTGCCGCAAGCCGAGCGCCAGGCCGTAGTCGACCGCCATCTTGATGATGGTGTTCACGCCGTCGATGTAGAACCAGTAGGCGAGCAGGAACAACAGCAGCGCCCGGCTCTCGCGTACGTGCGCGAACGTGTTGCGCAACTCGGCAAGCCCGGCGCCGATCGCCGCCCGCGGCCGCAGCGGCGGCGCGCCCTGCTTCTCGCGCACCCACAACAGGACCGGCACCGTGAACACGAGCCACCAGAGCGCCACGCTCGCGAACGACAGCTTCACCGCCTGCGCGGCATCGGCGATGCCGAAGCGCGCCGGCTGCGACACCATCACGGCATTCAACGCGAACAGCAGGCCGCCGCCGAGATAGCCGAGCGCGTATCCGTAGCCGGAGACGAGGTCGTACTCGGGCTCGGCCGAGACGTCCGTGAGCAGCGAATCGTAGAACTGGTTGCCGCCCCAGAAGCCGATGGAGGCCGCGCCGTACAGCAGCGCCGCCGCCGCCCAGTTCCCCTGCCCGACCAGCAGCAGCGCCGCCGTCATCGCCGCGCCGAGCACCGTGAAGAGCGCCAGCAGCCGGATGCGCGCCCCGCCCTTGTCGGCGATCGCGCCGATGACGGGCGCCATCAGCGCGACGACCAGGCTCGTGATGCCGCTTGCGGCGCCGAGGCGGAAGGTGCTCACCGTCGCCGGTACCGCCTCGTTCCAGTACTGCTTGAAGAACACCGGGAAGAACCCGGCCATCACGGTGGTCGCGAAGGCGGAGTTCGCCCAGTCGTACAGCGCCCAGGCGACCACGGGCTTGCGGGTGAGTACCTTCGGCATCGGCGCTAGGCTAGCATCCCGTAAGCTGCTGTCGCGAGGTTCCCCGATGATCACCGCCATCGTCCTCATCAACGCCGAGGCCGACCAGGTCAGCCAGCTGGCGCGACGGCTCACCGAGATCGAGGGAGTCGCCGAGGTCTTCTCGGTGGCCGGCCGCTGGGACCTCGTGGTCGTGGTCAGGGTCGGCCAGCACGAGGCGCTCGCCGCCGTCGTCAGCGACGCCATCGGCAAGCTGCCGGGCATCCGCCAATCCGAGACCCTGATTGCCTTTCGCGCCTACTCCCGGCGCGAGCTGGAGACGGCGTTCAGCATCGGCACCGACTGAAGCGGCGCGTCGGCGCAATCACGCCGCGAGGTGTTCGCGCGTCTCGAGGAATCGCACCCCCGGCCAGCGCTCCTGCGTGAGCGAGAGATTGACGCGCGTCGGCGCCAGGTACACGAGCGCGCCCGCGTGGTCGAGCGACAGGTGCTCGTAGGCCTTGCTGCGGAATTCCTCGAGCTTGCGCTCCTCGTCCGCCGCTATCCAGCGCGCGGTGTAGACATTCACCGGCTCGAACTGGCATTGCACCCCGTACTCGTCCTGGAGGCGGAAGGCGACCACTTCGAACTGCAGCTGGCCGACCGCGCCGAGCACCATGTCGTTGTTGCGCAGCGGCTTGAAGAGCTGCGTGGCGCCCTCCTCGCACAGCTGCGCGAGGCCCTTGGCGAGCGCCTTCATGCGCAGCGGGTCCTTGAGCACCGCGCGGCG
>CAZRLI010000337.1:0-2554 GCA_964600535.1 uncultured Steroidobacteraceae bacterium
CCCGCAACGGCCGCGAGTCCCACAGCAAGCGCCTCGGCGTGAAGAAATTCGGCGGCGAGGCCGTGCTCGCCGGCAACATCCTCGTGCGCCAGCGCGGCACCGAGTACCACGCCGGCCCGAACGTCGGCATGGGCACCGACCACACGCTGTTTGCGCTGAAAAGCGGCACGGTGAAGTTCGCGGTCAAGGGCGCCGGGCAGCGCCGCTTCGTGAGCGTCGACGCGGAGTAACGCGTCCGCCCACGGCGTCACGGCGAAACCCCGGCCCCGTGCCGGGGTTTTCGTTTGTAGACTGCGCGATGGGCGGGGGGCAGCCAGCATGAAGTTCGTCGACGAAGCGCGCATCAAGGTGCAGGCCGGCAACGGCGGGCGTGGCAGCACGAGTTTCCGCCGCGAGAAGTTCGTGCCCTTCGGCGGCCCGGACGGCGGCGACGGCGGCATGGGCGGCAGCGTCTACCTGCGCGCGGCCGAGGGCATCAATACGCTCGCCGATTTCCGCATCGAACGCACCTTCAAGGGCGAGCACGGCGAGCCGGGCAGCGGCAACGGCTGCACGGGCCGTGGCGGCGAGGACCGCCACGTGACGGTGCCGGTCGGTACCGTCGTGCGCGACAGCGATACGCAGGAGGTCCTGGGCGACCTCACGCGCGCGGGGCAGGAACTGCTCGTGGCCCAGGGTGGCAAGGGTGGCTGGGGCAATACCCGCTTCAAGTCGAGCACCAACCGGGCCCCCCGCCAGTTCGGGCCGGGCCTGCCCGGCGAGAAGCGCGCGCTGGAACTCGAGCTCAAGGTCATCGCGGACGTGGGGCTCCTCGGCCTGCCGAACGCCGGCAAGTCGACACTGATCCGGGCGGTGTCCGCCGCGCGCCCCAAGGTTGCGGACTATCCGTTCACGACCCTCCATCCGAACCTCGGCGTCGTCTACGTCGGGCAGCACCGCAGTTTCGTGATGGCCGACATCCCGGGCCTCATCGAGGGCGCCGCGGAGGGTGCGGGCCTCGGCATCCGCTTCCTGAAGCACCTGCAGCGCACCAAGGTGCTGCTGCACCTCGTGGATATCGCGCCGCCAGACCCCGAGTCGGACCCGGTGAAGGACGCGCGCGCCATCATCGCGGAGCTGAAGAAGTTCAGCCCGGATCTCGCAGCGAAGCCCCGCTGGCTCGTGCTGAACAAGCGCGACCTGCTGCCTGCCGGGGAGGCCGAAGCGAAGGCGACCGACATTGCGCGCCGCCTGCGCCACAAGGGGCCGAGGTTCCTCGTGTCCGGCGTGACCGGCGAGGGCACCCAGGCGCTCTGCGAGGCCGTGATGCAGCACCTCGAAGCGGGACGGGCAAGCCAGGCCTGATAGGAACGCCGCTGCGGCCGGCGAACCGGTGGGTGCGAGTCGCGAAGCACGCCGGCAACGGGCGCGCACGCATTGGGGCGGCGACGGCCCGGACGGCCGCGGCCCTTACTTCATCTTCTTGATGCGGGCGGCAAGGCGGCTCTTGTGGCGGGCCGCCTTGTTGCGGTGAATCTTGCGCTTCGAGGCGAGCGAGTCGACGGCGGAAATGGCCTCGCGATAAGCGGCCGTCGCGGCAGCCTTGTCGCCCGTGCCGACCGCGGCGGTAACCTTGCGCAGCCCCGAACGGGCACGCGAACGCAGCGCGACGTTGCGGGCGCGGTGCTTCTCGGCCTGGCGAGCGGCTTTTTCGGCGGACTTGGTATTGGCCACGGGCTCTCCGGAGACGGGTCGACGCGATTTTTCGGGCGCGTAGTGTGCTGAGCGCCCCTTGCATTGTCAACGTGGACCGGCGCGCGGACAGGTGCGTCCGGTATAGTCGCATCCCGTGACTTTTCACCCGTTTACCGCATGAGTCGCGCTCTGCTGAGGAGCACCAGCGTCGTCGGTGTCACGACGCTCCTGTCGCGGATCACGGGGCTCCTGCGGGACATGGCCCTGTCGCAGGTCTTCGGCGCCGGGCTCCTGATGGACGCCTTCCTGGTGGCCTACAAGATCCCGAACTTCCTGCGCCGGCTGTTCGCGGAAGGCGCGTTTTCGCAGTCCTTCGTACCGGTGATCTCCGAGTATCGCGTCAAGCGCCCGCCGGACGAGGTCCGCACGCTGGTCGGCGGCACCTCGGGGACCCTCGGCGGCGTGCTGTTCATCGTGACGCTCATCGGGGTGATCGGCGCGCCCCTGCTGATCCTGCTCTTCGCGCCCGGCTTCACGCAGCACGGCGACAAGTACGACATGGCCGTCGCGATGTTGCGCTGGACCTTCCCGTACCTGTTCTTCGTTTCGCTGACGGCGCTGTTCAGCGGCGTGCTGAACAGCTATGGGCGCTTTGCGGTGCCGGCCTTCACCCAGGTCGTCATGAACGTGGTGATGATCTTCTTCGCGATCGTCCTGGCGGCGAATGCCGCGAATCCCGGCAGCGTGCTGGCAATCGGCGTATTCGTGAGCGGCGTGCTGCAGGTGCTGTTCCAGTTGCCGGCGGTGGCGCGACTCGGGCTCCTCGGCCGACCACGCTGGCAGCCACGCGCGGAGGGCGTGCGGCGCATCGGCAAGCTCA
>CAZRLI010000338.1:0-2552 GCA_964600535.1 uncultured Steroidobacteraceae bacterium
GCGCCGCCTGCAGCTGGCGACCGGGCGCGGCCGTACGCTCGGTTTCGTCTTTCGCGGCCTCGCCGCGGCGCGCGAAGCATCGCCTGCCGTGCTGCGGCTGGCGATCGCGCCGCAGGGCGGGGGTGTGGAGGTGGATCTGATCAAGAGCCGCGGCGGCAGCCGCGAGCGGATCCGGGTGGAGGTATGAGGGCCCATGGCCCAGGGCTCAGGGCGGGGGCCCAGTCACCCGCCGACGTTTCTGGTCCGTCGTCCGTTGCGCGCAGCCCGTCGCCCGTGGTGCCCGCTGCCGCTCCCCCGCACGCGGCAGCGGCGACGGCCACCGCAGGCGACCTGTGGCTCGCCCTCCACTTGCCTGCAGCCGCACCCGAGCCGCTGCTCGAACGTCTCGTCGCCGCGGCGGGTGAAATCACGCCGCGCGTGAGCCTCGAGCCACCCGACGGCGTGCTGCTCGAAGTGCGCGGCAGTCTCGCGCTCTTCGGGGGGGTCGAGGCGCTGTGCGGGAAGCTGCTCGCCGCGAGCCGCCGCCTCGGCGTGCCTGCGCAGATGGCGCTCGCACCGACGCCGCTCGCCGCGCTGGCCGGCGCGCGCGCGCCGCGCCGCCGCGGCAGCGCGGCCTTCCGGGTGATGCACCGCGCGGAGCTCGTCGGCACCCTGGCCCCCTTGCCGCTCGCCGTGTTGCGGCTGCCGGAGGCAGTACTCGCAGGGCTCGCGAAGATGGGCGTGACCGAAATCGGCCAGGCCTTGCGCCTGCCGCGCGCCGGCCTTGCGCGCCGCTTCGGGCCGGCGGTCCTCTCGACACTCGACCGGCTCGTCGGCGCCGCGGCCGAGCCGCGGCGCAACGCGGCGCCGCGCGAGCGGTACCGCGTGCGCCGCGAACCACCGCACGAACTCACCGAGCAGTCCGCAGTCTGCGCATTTCTCGCACCGATGCTCGTGGACCTTGAAGTATTCCTGCGCAGCCGCCAGGGCAGCATCGCGGCGCTCGACTGCCGGCTGCACCATCGGGAAGGAGCCCCCACGCGTTGCCGCCTGCGCTTTGCCCAGCCGGCGTTCGCCGCGGCCGCGATCGGTTTCCTGCTCGGGGAGCATCTCGCGGCAACCGCGCTCGCGGCGCCCGTCACGGCCTGCGAGCTCGTGTCGGGCTGGCTCGTGTCGCGGCAGGCAGCGAGCGCGGCGTTGTGGCAGCCGGGCGAGCAGGGTGGCAGCCTCGCGGACGAGGCGTCGGGGCTGGTCGAGCGCCTGCGCGCACGCCTCGGCGAGGAGAGTGTCTACGGCCTGCGCCTCATGCCGGAGCATCGGCCGGAGAAAGCGTGGCGGCGCGTCGTCGCGCTGTGCGGCCCCACGGCCGCGGCCCGCGGCAAACAGCGGGCGGCGGGCCGCCCGGGGGCGCCGGCCCGCGCGCCCGGCCCCGGCCCCGGTCCCGCGGCCCTGGCGCGCCCGCTCTGGCTCCTCCCGACACCGCTTCTCCTGCCGGCGCTCGGCGCCTGGCCGCAGTACGAGGGGCTGCTCGAGAAACTCGCGGGGCCCGAGCGCATCGAGACCGGCTGGTGGGATGGTCGTGACATCGAGCGCGACTACTATGTGATGCGCAATCGCGCCGCCGTGCGGCTCTGGGTCTATCGCCAGCGCCGCCCGCCGCACGAGTGGTTCCTGCACGGAATATTTGGATGAAGACAACGAACGGGAGAGAGCCATGATCCACACGGGTAGCTGCCATTGTGGCCGGATCGCCTTCGAGGCCGATACCGAAATCAGGACCGTCATGGAATGCAATTGCAGCCACTGCGCAAGGAAAGGCTACCTGCTGCATTTCATGCCGCGGGAGAAGCTGCGCCTCACGACGCCGGAGGCAAACCTCTCCACCTACACCTTCAACAAGCACGCGATCAAGCACCGCTTCTGCGAAGTCTGCGGCTGCGCGCCGTTCGGCGAAGCCAGCGACCCGCAGCGCGGGCACACCGTGGCGCTCAACGTGCGCTGCATCCCGTCGCTCGACCTCGCGAGGCTCGAGGTGCAGCAGGTCGACGGCCGCAGCCTCTGACCAGCCCGCGAAGTGACGCGGCGTGGCGGTCTTGCGTCGCCGCATGCCCATGCCATGACACAACCGGACTACGCCGAGCTGCACTGCCTCTCGAACTTCACCTTCCTGAGGGGCGCTTCGCACCCGCAGGAGCTCGTCGAGCGCGCCAGCAGCCTCGGCTACAGCGCGCTTGCGATCACCGATGAATGCTCGGTCGCCGGCGTCGTGCGCGCGCACCTGGCGGCGAAGTCCTGCGGCTTGCCGCTGGTCATCGGCGCCGAGTTCCACCTGCGCTGCGGCCTGGCGTTCGTGGCGCTCGCCACTGACCGGCGTGGCTACGGCAGCCTCTGCCGCCTCATCACGCGCGGGCGACGCGCGGCGGAGAAGGGCCGCTACGACCTCGGCTTCGATGATGTCGACGCCTTGCTCGGGCATTGCCTCGTGCTGTGGCTGCCGCCGGCGGATCTCGGCGACGAGGCGCGCCTCATGGCCATGGCGGCGAAAATCCGCGGGCGTTTCGCGGGCGACGCCT
>CAZRLI010000339.1:0-2551 GCA_964600535.1 uncultured Steroidobacteraceae bacterium
GCCTCTTTCCGCACCAGCGTTCGCTGAACGACCTCGACAGCCTCGAGGAGGAGCGTCGCCTCTGCTACGTCGGCATGACCCGCGCCATGCGCCAGCTCTACATCACCTTCGCCGAGCAGCGCCGGCTGCACGGCACCGACAGCTACGGCCAGTCCTCGCGCTTCATCACCGAGATCCCCGCGGACCTGCTCGAGGAGGTGCGGCCGCGGATCATGCTCGGGCGGCCCTACGCGCGGCCCGCGGGCCATGCGCACGCCCGCGACGCGCAATCCGCGCCAGCCTATTCGCATGCGCAGGCGGGCCGGCGCGCACTCGCCGCCGAGCCCGTGGCGCCGGGCATGCGGCTCGGCGCGCGCGTGCGGCACGGCAAGTTCGGCGAGGGCACCGTGCTCAATGTCGAGGGGCAGGGCCCGCAGGCGCGCGTCCAGGTCAACTTCGAGCGCCAGGGCACGAAATGGCTCATGCTCGCGTACGCCAACCTCGAGGCTGTCCAATAGCGCCATGAAAATCGTGATCCTCGGTGCCGGTCAGGTCGGCCGCACGGCCGCGTACCACCTCTCGCGCGAGGAGGCGAACGACGTCACCGTCGTCGACACGAACCAGGACGTGCTGCGCGACCTGCAGGGTCGCCTCGACATCCGCACGGTCGTCGGCAACGCCTCCTACCCCACCGTGCTCGATGCCGCCGGCGCCGCCGGCGCCGAGGTGCTCATCGCACTCACGAACAGCGACGAAGTGAACATGCTCGCCTGCGAAGTGGCGTACACGCTCTATCGCACGCCCACCAAGATCGCGCGCATCCGTTCCGCCGAGTACACCGCGAACGCCAAGCTCTTTTCCGGGGAGGCCTTGTCGGTCGACGTGTGGATCAGCCCCGAGCAGCTCGTGACCGAGTACGTCGAGCGCCTGATCCGCTATCCCGGCGCGCTGCAGGTGCTGACCTTCGCGGCGGGCCGCGTGCGGCTGGTCGGCGTGCGCGCCGGCCGCTCTGCGCCGCTCATCGGGCAACCGATCCGGGCGCTGCGCGAGCACCTGCAGGACGTCGATGCGCGCGTCGTCGCGATCTACCGCGACGGGCGCAGCATCGAGCCGGAAGGAGACGTCGTCATCCGGGAGGACGACGAGGTGTTCTTCCTCGCCGAGCGCGACCAGGTCAGGCGCGTGATGAACGAACTGCGCACCGAAGACTCCCCCGCCAGGCGCGTGGTGATTGCCGGCGGCGGCAGCATCGGCCTGCGCCTCGCCCGCATGCTCGAGAAGACCCACCACGTGAAAGTCATCGAGCGCGACGCCAGGCGCGCGCGGCAGATTTCCGAGGTACTCGAGCATGCGATCGTGCTGAACGGGGACGCCGCCGACGAGGAACTGCTCATCGAGGAGAACATCGACAGCGCGGACGTGTTCGCCGCGCTGACGAATTCCGAGGAGGCCAACATCCTCTCCGCCATGCTCGCGAAGCGGCTCGGGGCGGCCAAGGTCATGGCGCTCATCAACAAGCCCTCGTACGCCGAGCTGATGGAGAGCGGCAGCATCGATGTCGCGATCTCGCCGCAATCGGTCACCATCGGCTCCCTGCTGGCGCACGTGCGGCGGGGTGACATCGTGCGGGTGCATTCCCTGAAGCACGGCGCCGCCGAAGCGATGGAGGCGATCGCCCACGGCGAGAACGGCCGTTCACGCGTCGTCGGCGTCGCGGTACGCGACATCGCCCTGCCGGATGGGGCGCGCATCGGCGCGATCGTGCGCGAACAGAAGGTGATCATGGCGCACGGCGACACGGTGGTGGAGGAGGACGACCACGTGATCATCTTCCTCGCCGATCGCCGCCACGTCGAGCAGGTGGAGCGGCTGTTCATGACCGCAACGCTGCGCTAGCAACACCGTGTTCGCGGTACTGCACGTCCTCGGCCTGATGCTCGCGTTCTTCGCGATCACCTTCGTGCTGCCGCTTGCCTGCTCGCTGATCACCGGCGATGGCCTGGTGGGCGACTACCTCGCCGCCGCCGCCCTCAACGTGCTCGTCGGCGTGGTCCTCGCCGTCGCCTTCCGCCGTTTCCGCCGCGAACTGGCCGCGCGCGACGGCTTCCTGCTGGTCACGCTTGCGTGGGTGATGATGTCCGCGGCCGCCAGCCTGCCGCTGATGATGGCGATTCCCGGCCTGTCCTTCACCGACGCCTATTTCGAGGCCATGTCCGGGCTCACGACGACCGGCTCGACCGTGCTGTCCGGGCTCGATCTCCTGCCGCCCTCCGTCAACCTCTGGCGCCATGCGCTGCACTGGTACGGCGGCCTCGGCATCATCGTGCTGGCGGTCGCCGTGCTGCCGCTCCTCGGCGTCGGGGGCATGCAGGTCTACAAGGCGGAGAGCCCCGGCCCGGTCAAGGACGAGAAGCTCACGCCGCGCATCACGCAGACCGCAAAAGCGCTGTGGCTCGTGTACACGGGCATCACCGCGGCCGGAGTGATCGCCCTGCACGCCGCCGGCATGACCTGGCTCGATGCGATCTGCCACTCGTTCTCGGCGATTGGCCTCGGCGGATTTTCGACGCAC
>CAZRLI010000340.1:0-2550 GCA_964600535.1 uncultured Steroidobacteraceae bacterium
CCATTCGCTCTACGTGATGACGAGCGAATACGGCGCCGCGAGCCAGCTCGAGAAGATCGACATGCTCGACTACGCCGATTTCGGGGTGCTCAACAAGTTCGAGAAGCGCGGCGCGCAAGACGCACTGCGCGACGTGCGCAAGCAGTGGCGCCGCAACCATCCCGACCGCCTGAAGGTCGCGGACGACCTCGTGCCGGTGTTTCCCACCATCGCGAGCCGTTTCAACGACCCCGGCGTCAATCATCTGTTCAAGGCGCTCTGCGGGCGGCTGAAGTGGCCGGTGGGCGACGTCGGCCCCACGGCCTTCACCTCGCACGCGGCGCTGATCCCGGCCGATCGCGTGCGCTATCTCGCCGAGATCGCCGACGGTGGCCGGCAGGCGCGCGCGCGCGTCGGGCAGCAGGCAGAGGCCGCGCGCCGCGCACACGCCCACTACGCATCGCTGCAGGCGCTGTGCGATCCGCAGCTGCCGGCTCCGCTCGATCGCTACCCCGAGGCCGCCCTGGCCGCCGAAGGTGATGCCTCGCTGCGCGGGCTGCGCACCGCGTACAACGCCGCGCTCGATGCCGTGGGCGCGCCGGGCATCGGCGAGCTCAAGGCCTGGCCGGCCCGCACCCGGGCCGTCAGCGACGAGACCTACGCCTACAGCGTGCGCGGCAAGGCGGTTACCGGTGAAAACTACACCGAGACGCTGAGCCGCAACCGCGTGCCGAAGCTCGCCGTGCCGCGCGACGTCGACTGGGGCGAGATCCTCGCGTTCATCGGCAACGAAAACCTGCCGGGTGCCTATCCGTACACGGGTGGGGTGTACCCGTATCGGCGCGAAGCGGAAGACCCGACCCGCATGTTTGCGGGCGAGGGTCCCCCTGAGCGCACCAATCGCCGCTTCCACCTGCTCGCGGGTGGCCACGAGGCGACGCGCCTGTCGACCGCATTCGACTCGACCACGCTGTATGGCGAGGACCCCGACACGCGGCCCGACATCTACGGTCGCACCGGCAATTCGGGCGTATCGATCGCGACGCTCGATGACATGAAGAAGCTCTACTCGGGCTTCGACCTGTGCCTGCCGTCGACCTCGGTCTCGATGACCATCAATGGCCCGGCGCCGATGATCCTCGCGATGTTCATGAACACCGCCATCGACCAGCGCATCGAACGCTGGTTGCGCGCCGAGGGCCGTTGGGCGGCGGCCGAGGAGCGCATCGCCGAATTGCGGCGCGAGATCGCCGCCAGCGGCGCGCCCGCGCCCGCCTACAAGGGCGAGCTGCCGGCCGGCCACGACGGTACCGGGCTCGCACTCCTCGGTGTCAGCGGCGACCGGCTGGTCGCGCCGGGCGTGCTCGACCGCGCAACCTACGAACGCCTGCGCGCCGAGGCCCTGTCGCTGGTGCGCGGCACCGTGCAGGCCGACATCCTGAAGGAGGACCAGGCGCAGAACACCTGCATCTTCTCGACCGAGTTCGCGCTGCGGATGATGGGCGACGTGCAGCAGCACTTCATCGACCACAAGGTGCGCAACTTCTACTCGGTATCGATTTCCGGCTACCACATTGCCGAAGCGGGTGCCAACCCCGTGAGCCAGCTCGCCTTCACGCTGTCGAACGGCTTTACGATCGTCGAGTACTACCTCGCGCGCGGCATGCGCATCGACGATTTCGCGCCCAACCTGTCATTCTTCTTCTCGAACGGCATGGACCCCGAGTACGTGGTGATCGGCCGGGTGGCGCGGCGAATCTGGGCGCGTGCGATGCGCGAGCGCTACGGTGCGGGTGCGCGCAGCCAGATGCTCAAGTACCACGTGCAGACCTCGGGTCGATCGCTGCACGCCCAGGAAATCCAGTTCAACGACATCCGCACGACGCTGCAGGCGCTCTACGCGCTGTTCGACAACTGCAATTCGCTGCACACCAACGCGTTCGACGAGGCGCTCACCACGCCGACCGAGGACAGCGTGCGCCGCGCGGTGGCGATCCAGCTGATCATCAACCGCGAGCTCGGGCTCAACCGCAACCAGAACCCCTGGCAGGGCTCGTTCGCGATCGACTACCTCACCGACATGGTGGAGGAAGCGGTCTACCGGGAATTCGAGTCGATTTCCGCGCGTGGCGGCGTGCTCGGCGCGATGGAGACGATGTACCAGCGCGGCAAGATCCAGGAAGAGAGCCTCTACTACGAGACGAAGAAGCACGACGGCTCTCTGCCCATCATCGGCGTCAACACCTTCCTGTCGAAGGCCGACGCGACCGAGGAACACGCGAGCACGGAGATCTTCCGCTCCTCGGAGGAGGAGAAGCAGGCCCAGGTCACGGCCGTGCAGGCCTTCCAGGGGCGCAATGGCGGCCCCGGGCCCGAGGCGCTGCGAAGTCTGCAGCGCATCGCGGCCGAGCGCGGCAATGTGTTCGCGGCGCTGATGGACACCGTGAAGGCCTGTTCGCTGGGCCAGATTTCCAATGCACTGTACCTGGTGGGCGGGCAGTACCGGCGCAGCATGTGATCGAACGACCGCCGGGTCCGCGACCTGCACGGTTCACCCGTGCGGCGCGGGCC
>CAZRLI010000341.1:0-2546 GCA_964600535.1 uncultured Steroidobacteraceae bacterium
GCCAGCAGGGCGCCTTGGAGAGTCCGACGCGCTCCGCGATCTCCGCGACCCCCAGGGTTGCGTCCCGCTGCAGGAGGTCCAGTATCCCGCGGTCTATCCTGTCCATGAAACAAAGTTGCTCAATTTACGAGTATCGGGAAACATTATTGTCGTCCAGGCCCCCGCTGTCCATCACTTTGAGCCCACGTTGCACGGCGGGGTGGGTACCGTTCCGGGCATGACATTGATCAAACTGTTCACCGAGCACCCGCGGTCGGTCGGCGAGACCTATGTCGAGCACCTGGGTGTCGCTGCGCGCTGCGGCGTGGCGATGATCGGCGCGGGCATCGCCTGCCTGGTGCACGCGCTGCTGCCGTTCCTGTTCGTGCGCACGGCGAGCGACTGCCTGACGCGGCTCTACCAGCGCATGGTCGCGCAGCGCTCCCGCCTGCAGGCCGTGCCCGGCGACGGCGCCCGCCTGCCCGGCATGCGCTGAATGGCGTTGTCCGCAGGCTCGCCGGCCGGCGCCTTGCGCGCCGTCATGCCCGGGGTGGTGCTCGCGGTGGCGCTCGCGTTCGCGGCGAAATTCGGCTCGCACGAGATCGGCGCCGCCCTGGTGCAAGGCCGTCCGTCACCGATCAGCCCCGTGCTCCTCGGCATCGTGCTCGGCGTGCTCTGGCGACATTTCGTCGGCGTCGGTGCGCGCACCGAAGCGGGCGTGCGCTGGATCCTCGGCACGCTGCTCGGCATCGGCATCGCGCTGGTCGGATTGCGCCTCACGCTGCCGGGCCTCGCCGGTGTCGGCCTGGTGGCGCTGCCGGTGGTTGCGCTGTGCATCACGGTCGCGATCTTCACCAGCCGCTGGGTGGGCCGGCTGCTCGGCCTGTCGCCGGGACTGCAGAGCCTGCTCGCCGTCGGTTCCGCGGTGTGTGGCTGCACCGCGATCGTCGCGACCGCCCCTGCCATCAAGGCACGCGACATCGACACGGGCACCGCGCTCGCGTGCGTGGTGCTCATCGGCAGCCTCGGCATGCTGCTGTACCCGTGGCTGGCATCGGCGCTATTCGGTACTCATGCATTGCCCTCCGGCGTCTTCCTCGGATCGGCGATCCACGACACCTCGCAGGTGATCGGCGCGGCGCTGATCTACGCCCAGCAGTTCAATTCGCCCGATGCGGTGGCGGTCGCGAGCGCCACCAAGCTGCTGCGCAACCTGTCGATCATCGTGCTCGTGCCACTGCTCGCCTGGTCCTCGCACGCCCAGGCCACCCGGGCCGCGGGTGGGGTGCCGGGGGCGCGCCATCGTGCGGTGGTGCCCTGGTTCGTGGTCGCGTTCGTGGCGCTCGTCGTCGTGCGCGGCCTCGGTGACCGGTTCGTTGGCAACGATCCGCAGGCAGAGGGCGCCTGGGCCGGCCTGCTCGGCGTGGCGCAGTCGACTTCCGAGCTCCTGATGATCTGCGGCATGACGGCCGTCGGCCTCAACCTCTCGCTCGCCAATACGAGCCGGATCGGCTGGCGACCGTTCGTCGCGGCATTCGTGATCGCCGTTGCGACGGCCGGATGCAGCCTCGGCCTGACGGCGCTCTTCACTGCGATCAGCTGAGCACGACGCGCTGCGCGCCGGCGCTATACTCCCCGCCCCGCAAAGGCAATCGCGTGCAATGCGAAGGGAGCAGCCATGGTCCGAGCAATGAAGGGATTCCTGTGGGCAGCTTGCGCCTCGAGCTGCATCCTGTCCGCGCTGGCGGGCGAGGGCGGCGGGAAGCCGCAACCCGGCGCCGCGCAGCAGGCCGAGATGGACGCCTACGCCCGGGCGGGCACGCCGGGCGCGCCCCACGCGGCGCTCGCCGCCACCGCCGGCGAATACCACCTGACCATCAAGAGCTGGCAGGAACCGGGCGCGGATCCCGCGGTGGATGTGGGCAAGGCGACCCGCCGGATGGTCCTCGACGGGCGCGTGCTGGTCGAGTCGCTCGACGCGGCCATGATGGGCCAGCCGTTCAAGGGTCACGCGATGATGGGCTACGACAACGTCAGCGGCGAGTACTGGTCGACCTGGATGGACAGCATGTCGACCGGCATGATGGTGAGCCACGGCAGCTGTGATGCGGCCGGCGCCTGTACGTTCACCGGCAGCTGGAATGATCCGGTCAGGAAGGGGCCGGTCACGGCCCGCATGACGACCCGCTGGACCAGCCCCACCACGCAGCTCTTTGAAATGTTCGGGCCGGGCCGGGACGGCAAGGAGATGAAGATGATGGAGATGCTCTACACGAAGCAGTAGGCGGTCGACTGCAGCTGCAGGCAGGCCCGGCGGGCCGCGGCGCGATCGCCGCTCGCGGCTGCCGTGGCGGCCGCGCTGTCCGCGAGTTCGGCGAGCAGTGCCAGCTCGAACGCGTGACCGAGTGAGAGCACGAGCCGGCGTGCCCCGGACTGCAGTGCGCGTTCGTCCCGGGTGGCAGCATGCCAGGCGATGCAGCGATCGATGGCACGCGCGGCGGTTGCCGTCGCCGCATGCAGCGCGGGATCGGTGACCCGCGCGTTCGCCGCGGCGACCCGCGCGCGCA
>CAZRLI010000342.1:0-2540 GCA_964600535.1 uncultured Steroidobacteraceae bacterium
GCGTCCGGCTGCACCGCGGCCAGCACCGTGCGCGCGCGGTCATAGGCCGAGATGCCGGTCGTCACGCCCTCGGCCGCCTCGATCGACAGCGTGAAATTGGTGCGGTGCTCGCGCTGCGTGCTGCTCACCATCAGTGGCAGGCGCAGCTGCCGGCAGCGGTCGGCGGTGAGCGTGAGGCAGATGAGGCCGCGCCCGAAGCGCGCCATGAAATTGACGTCCTCCGGGCGCACCTTCTCCGCCACCATCACCAGGTCACCTTCGTTCTCGCGGTCCTCGTCGTCCATGATCAGCACCATGCGCCCGGCGCGCAGGTCGGTCAGGATCTCGGCGATGCTGTGCAGTTCCATCGGTCAACTTCCCATCAGGCGCTCGACGTAGCGCGCGACCTGGTCCACTTCGAGGTTCACGCGCCGGCCCGGCGACCAGTCGCCGAGCGTCGTCACGGCAAGGGTGTGCGGCACGAGGTTCACCTCGAACACCTCGCCGTCGACGCGGTTCACCGTGAGGCTCACGCCATCGACCGCCACCGAACCCTTGCGGGCAAGGTAGCGCGCGAGCGGCGCCGGGACGCGGATCGCAACCCGCACCGAGCGCGCATCCGGCGCCAGTGACAGCACCTCGGCAATGCCATCGACATGGCCCGAGACGAGGTGGCCGCCGAGGGCATCGCCGGCCCGCAGCGCGGGCTCGAGATTCACGCGTGCCCCGGGCGTGAGCGACGACAGCGTCGTCACCGCGAGTGTCTCGCGCGAAACATCCGCCGCGAATTCGCCGCTACCGATGCGCGTCGCGGTGAGGCACACGCCGTTCACCGCGATGCTGTCACCGACCTGCGCCGCACCGAGCGGCAAGCGGGCGACCGCCACGACCAGTTCGAGGTCGCCGTCCTTCGCACGGGTCGCCTGCAACTGCCCGACGTCCTGGATGATTCCCGTGAACATCTTCAGCCCTTCTCCGGCGCAAGCTGCAGGCGCAGGTCCGCGCCCAGCATGGCGGTCCCGGTGATCGAGAAGGCGCGCGCCTGCGCAAGTCGATCGAGCAGCGGCAGCGCGGCGAGCGGCCGGGCGTCGGGCCCCAGCAGCCGTGGCGCAAGGTAGTGGATCCATTCGTCGACGAGGCCGGCCTCGAGGAGTGCCCCGGCGATCGTGGGACCGGCCTCCACCCACAGTTCGTTCAGCTGCAGTTCGCCGAGGCGGCGCACCGCGGCCGCGAGGTCGAGGTGCGGCCCCGCCGCGGGCACCGCCTCGAGGCGCGCACCGCGCGCGGCGATCGCGGCTGCCGCGCCCTGCGCGGCGGCTGGCCCCGGGGCGTGCACCACGATGACTGCACCCGGCGCATCGAACACGCGGGCCGCCACCGGGGTGCGCAAGCGGGAGTCGAGGATGACGCGCGCCGGCGCGCGCTCGAGTGGCCGCGGGCGTCGCACGTCGAGCCGCGGGTCGTCGCTGAGCAGCGTGCCGATCCCGGTCAGCACCGCGGAACTGCGCGCGCGCCAGTCGTGCACGTCGGAGCGCGCCGCCTCGCCCGTGATCCAGCGACTCGCGCCGCTCGCCAGCGCGCTGCGCCCATCGAGGCTCGCGGCCGTCTTCAGCCGCACCCATGGACGCCCGGTGCGCAGCCGCTGCAGGAAGCCGGCATTGAGTGTGCTCGCCTCGGCCTGCAGCAGGCCGCCTGCGACCTCGATGCCCGCCCGGCCGAGCCGCGCGGCACCCCCGCCGTTGACGCGCGGGTCCGGGTCCGGCACGGCGAACACGACGCGGGCCAGCCGCGCCTCGATGAGCGCATCGGTGCAGGGCGGCGTGCGCCCGTGATGGCAGCAGGGCTCGAGCGTGACGTACGCGGTCGCGCCGGCGGCACGCGGACCCGCCTCGCGCAGTGCCGCCACCTCGGCATGCGATTCACCGGCGCGCATATGCCAGCCCTCGCCGACGACCTCGCCATCGCGGGCGATCACGCAGCCGACGCGCGGATTCGGATCGGTGGTCTCCAGGCCCCGCGCCGCCAGCGCCAGCGCGCGACGCATCGCCTGCTCGTCGAACGCCGAGAAGCCGCTCACGGCTTGCCGTCCTTCGCGCCGGGCTCCCCGCCCGGCAGCAGCGGCAGCTGGTCGCGATTGTCCTCGCGCTTGCGACGGTGATGGCGCAGCTTCTCTATCTCGTCGCGGAAGGCCTCGACGTCCTGGAAGCTGCGGTACACGGAGGCGAAGCGCACGTAGGCGACCTCGTCGAGGTGGCGCAGCTCCTCCATCACGAACTCGCCGATGCCGCGCGAGGGCACTTCGCGCTCGCCGAGGCTGCGCAGCCGGTTGCAGATGTGGGTGACGGCGGCCTCGATCGCCTCCTGCGACACGGGGCGCTTCTCGAGCGCCTTGACGATGCCGTGGCGCATCTTCTGCTCGTCGAACGGCTCGCGGCTGCGGTCCGCCTTCACTACGAGCGGCATCACGAGCTCCGCGGTCTCGAAAGTCGTGAAACGCTCTGCACAGGCGAGGCACTCGCGGCGACGGCGGATCTGCCGCCCCTCCCCGGCGAGCCGCGAGT
>CAZRLI010000343.1:0-2533 GCA_964600535.1 uncultured Steroidobacteraceae bacterium
CGTCCTTGTCCTTGTCCGCGATCTTGTTGCCGAGATCGACCGCCTTGCTGAAGGCCGCGTCAAAGCTGTTGCCGAGTTCGCTCATGCGCGCATTGTAACCCGCACGTCAAGCGGCTTCGACCGGCAAGCTGCCGCGATGCGAGTGCTCCCTGCCGCCCGCGCCAGCCGTGACGCCGGCCGCAGCATCCGCCGCGCCGCCAGCGGGTGCGGGCTGCGGCACCCGGGTGCAACGCGCCGGTATCGGCTTCATGGTCAGGGACTGGTTCTGAGCACGATCTTGCCGCGGGTGCGGCCGGCCCGATTCAGCTCCTGCGCCAGCGCCGCCTGCTCGAGCGTGAACACGCGATCGATGTTAAGGGTGAGCTTGCCGGCATCCGCCAGCGCGACGATCTCGGCGAGCTGGTCGCCGAAGGACTCCGGCCGAGGCCCGCCGCCGATGCAGGTGATGCGCGCCCTGCCGCAGGCATCCATGTCCGGTCGACCGGCAATCGTGACCAGGCGCCCTCCCGGCTTCACGACCGCCACCGACCGCGCGAGCGTCTCGCCGCCCACCGTGTCGAATACGACATCGACGGGCGACAGGCCTGCCTCGAACGGTGCCGCGCGATAGTCGATCACCGAGTCGGCGCCGATCGACCTGAGGTAGTCCGCGTTGCGCGCCGACGCCGTCGCGATCACGTGCGCACCGCGCGCCTTGGCGACCTGCACGGCGACACTGCCGACGCCGCCGGCGCCGCCCTGCACGAGCAGGCGCTCGCCTTCCCTGAGGCCGCCCGCGAGGACCAGGTAGCGCCAGACGGTCGTACCCACGGTCGGCAGGCCCGCGGCCTCCTCGGCGCTCCAGCGGGCCGGCGCACGCGCAACGTCATCGGCCGGGGCGATGGCGTACTCCGCGTAACCGCCCTGGCCGGCGCGCTGCAGCGAGGCGATGACCGGTTCGCCCGTTCGCCAGGTCGTGACGCCCTCGCCCACTGCGTCGATCGTGCCGGCAACATCGAACCCGGGGATCCAGGGACTGTCTGCACTGATCTCGCGCCCGAGACCGCGCTCGCGGATCTTCCAGTCGACGGGGTTGACGCCCGCCGCGCTCACCCTGATGCGCACCTCGCCCGCGGCCGGGCGCGGAATCGCCACGCGTTCGACGCGCAGTACTTCCGGCCCGCCGGTGCGGTGCATGCGCACGGCAAGCATGTCATCGGCCGCCGCTGCAGCCGTGGCGAGCACGCTGGCTGCCAGGAGAAGAACTCGCATCACCGGACCCACTTTCAGAACAAGCGCATGCCAAGCCACCACGCACCCGCGGCGAACAGCGCCGCAGCGGGGATGGTGACGATCCACGCGAGCACGATGTTGCCCGCGACGCCCCAGCGCACCGCCGACGTGCGCTGCGCGGTGCCGACGCCGACGATCGCACCGGTGATCGTATGCGTCGTCGAGACCGGAATGCCGAAGGACGAGGCCGCGAACAGCGTGATCGCACCGGCCGACTCGGCGGCGAAGCCGCCGACCGGGCGCAGCTTGGTGATGCGCTGCCCCATGGTCTTGACGATGCGCCAGCCGCCGAACAGCGTGCCGATGGAAATCGCCCCGTAGCAGGACACGATCACCCAGGCGGGCAGGTGATCACGCGTCGTCGTTCCGGCGGCGATCAGCAACAGCCAGATGATGCCCATCGTCTTCTGGGCGTCGTTGCTGCCATGGCCGACGCTGTAGAGCGCCGACGACAGCAGCTGCATGCGCCGGAACACCCGGTCGACCCGATGCGGCGCCACGCGCAGGCACACCCACGAGACGGCCACCATCCACAGCGCACCGAGCAGCAATCCCAGCATCGGTGCGATCACGATGAAGGCGGCGGTCTTGATGATTCCCGGCGCCAGCAGTGGCGCGGTGCCCGCCTTCGCCATCGCGGCACCGATCATGCCGCCGATCAGCGCGTGCGAGGAACTCGACGGGATGCCGTAGTACCAGGTGATCACGTTCCAGGTGATCGCGCCGACGAGCGCCCCGAATATGACGTGGTAGTCGACGAAATCGGGCTCGATGATGCCCTTGCCCACCGTCGCCGCGACTTTCAGGTGGAAGATGCCGATGGCGACGAAATTGAACATCGCGGCCCAGGCGACGGCCTGGTAGGGCTTCAGCACGCCGGTCGACACGACGGTGGCAATCGAATTGGCCGCGTCGTGGAAGCCGTTCATGAAGTCGAACAGCAGCGCGAGGGCGACGAGGAAGGCCAGCGTCGTCAGGACGATCTCGCCGTTCATCGTCAGCCGTTCTCGAGCACGACGCCTTCGATCACGTTCGCGACGTCCTGGCACTTGTCGGTCGTCGCCTCGAGCAGTTCATAGACCGCCTTCAGCTTGATCAACTGCCGGTCGTCGCGCTCGTCGCGGAACAGCTTCGAGATCGCGGCACGCATCACGCGGTCGGCATCGGACTCGAGGCCGTCGATGTCCTGGCTGATCTTGAGGATTTCCTGCGCGTTCTTCATCGACGAGAGCAGCACGGTCGCCGCCTGCACCCGTTCGCA
>CAZRLI010000344.1:0-2532 GCA_964600535.1 uncultured Steroidobacteraceae bacterium
GCGACCTAGCCTTCGTCGACGTCACCGGCCGCGTCGCGCACGCGATCATGGACCTCTGTGGCGAGCCCGACGCGATGACGCATCCCGAGGGCATGCAGATCAAGGTGAGCCGCCAGGAGCTCTCGCGCCTCGTCGGCTGCTCGCGCGAAATGGCGGGCCGCGTGCTGAAGGTGCTCGAGGACCAGGGCCTGCTGCGCGCCACCGGCAAGACCATCGTCGTGTTCAATGCGCGCCCGAAGATGAAGACCCGCCCGGTCGTCGTGCCCGTCAAGGGCGGCGCCCCGGCCGCAAGGCCGCGGCCGACGGACGACGACGACGAGGACGACGACGAATAGGGCCGCCGGCAGCCGGCGCGCGTGCTGCGCCTCGCGCCCTCACGCCACGCGATTGCGCCCCGCCCGCTTGGCATCGTAGAGCCGGGCATCGGCTGCGTGCAGCAGCTGGTCGGCGCCCGATTCCCCGTCCCACTGCGCGATGCCGATGCTGAGCGTCACCTCGAGGCGTGGGTGCAGGCGCCGCCAGTCATGCCGTTCGAACGCGGACCTCAGGCGCTCGCAGAACTGCGCGGCCTGCGACCGCGTCAGCCCCGGCAGTATCATTGCGAACTCCTCGCCGCCGATGCGGGCGACGAAGTCCGTCCCGCGGCACAGCCCCTGCATCACGTCCGCGCATTCGCGCAGCACGGTATCGCCCACCGGGTGCCCCAGTTCGTCGTTGATGCGCTTGAAGTGATCGAGGTCGGCCACCGCGAGCGCCAGTGGCCGGCCGCTGGCGCGTGACAGGTCGATCGCCGCCGCGGCGCGCCGACTGAACGCGCGCCGGTTCGCGATCCCCGTCAGGGCATCCTCCTGCGACTCGCGTTCGAAGGCGCGGCTGCGCTCGTCGAGGGCCGCGATCAGGCGCTCCTTGTCGCGGTTGGCGCGCGCCAGCTCGTCGGTGCGCTCGGCCACGCGCCGTTCGAGGTGGCGGCGGTAGTTCTCCAGGTCCTCGAACGCGCGTGCATCGACGATGGCCGGCGCGACCTGTCCCGCGAGGTTGCGCATGAGGTGCAGGTCGGCATCCGAATAGCTGCCGGCACGGGAATGCTGGACGGCGAGCAGGCCGATGGCCCTTTCGCCCTCCAGCAGCGCCACCGCAATCAGCGATCCGCCCGTCGCGCCGGCCGCGCCGCTGCCCCTAGCGGCGCTCGCGGGCGCCTTCCCGCAGTCCTCGACCAGCAGGGCGCTGCCCCGGGCGACGACCTGGCTGAACAGGCCGGCATCGATCGGCAGGCTCTTGCCCGGCAGCCGCTCGCCCTGGCGCTCGTGCACGCGCCATTCCAGCGTCCTGCGCTCGCGATCGACGAGCACCAGGTGGAATTCGTCGAAGCGGAACAGCGCGCGCGCCTCGGCCAGTATCCGGTCGCCCAGCTCGTCGAGTCGCCGCGCGCCGCGCAGCGCCCGCCAGGCCCGCGACAGGCGCGCCAGCGGGCTGCTGTCGGCATCCGCGGCCGCGAGCGCGCTGCTGATACCGTTGAAGCTCAGCACGAACACGATCATCAGCAAGGCGAACAGGGCGAAGGTCGCCGCTGCCGCCGTGTTGTGCAGCACCGCGGCGAGCACGCCGGCCGGCACGAACACGAGGTCGACGAGCGAGTACACCGGCTTGATGATGCGGCGGACGTCACGGCCGTCGAGCCGGAAGTAAGTCGCGAGCAGCACCACGTTGACGGCCTGCGCCGCGAGCGCCATCGCGACCAGCGGCACTATGTCCCCGGGTCCCGGTACGCCGATCGGGTGTTGCCCGCCGGCCGCCAGGTACACATGGCCGGCCGCCAGCAGCATCAGCGTGTCCATGCCACCGTTGTGCACGGCGCGCAGCATCGCCGCGCGCGGCGAACCGTGGCTGTAGCTGCGACTGATCAGCGGCCAGAGGAACGCAGCGCCGCCGCAGAGCGCGGCGGCGACCGGTGGCGTGAACACCAGCAGCAGGCCGATCTGCGGCACGCGCTCCATCGAGGTGAGCCCGACGCGCGGAACCGGGATGCCGAAATGCCAGATCGCGAGGATCACGAGGACCCAGGCGAGTGCGATCCATGGGGCGGGAAAGTCGGGCGCGTCCGCGAGGCCCGAATACAGCCACGCGGCGGCGGCCACCGCGACCGCGAGCGAGTAGAGGGTCAGCGAGCGATATCGTGAAGCCATGCCAGTCGCCCCTCCCCCTCCCGCCCGGGCCGGACTCAGTTGGGCACGCCACGCTCCAGGATCGCGCGACGCATCGCGGCGATCGTCGCCTGATAGTCCCGCGAACCGAAGATCGCCGAGCCCGCGACGAAGGTGTCGGCGCCCGCCGCGGCGATGGCGCCGACATTGTCGACCTTCACGCCGCCGTCGATCTCGAGGCGCACCGCGCGCCCCGAGGCGTCGATGCGCCGGCGCACCTCGGCGAGCTTGGCCAGCGCCGATGGTATGAAGCTCTGCCCGCCGAATCCGGGGTTAACCGACATCAGCAGCACGAGATCGAGTTTCTCGAGCGTGTAGTCGAGCCAGTCGA
>CAZRLI010000345.1:0-2524 GCA_964600535.1 uncultured Steroidobacteraceae bacterium
AGTGTCGGCCTCCGAAGCCGAAGGTCGTGGGTTCGAATCCCGCCGGGCGCGCCACCCCTAGGTCCGTCGTCCAAGTTGGTCGGAGCGTCGGTGCCTGGATGCTACTTGGGCTTGGCGCGCTTCGACCGGGCGCCACGAGGGCGCTTGCTGGAGGCAGCCAGTGTCATTCGTCTGCCGCCGTCGTCAGTACGGAACCATGCGGCGGCAGTCAAGAAGTTGTCCGTCCAGAAATCGTCCGGCAGCTTCGCGACGGGTTGCAGCGTCGCAATCTCGCCCGGTTGCCTGCCCGGTAGCAGCCAGCGACCGAGCGAGTACATGTAGCAGTCCCACTTGCCGGAGGATGGCTGCATCGACACGGCGAGGACGTCGAATTCGCCAAAGCGGTATGGGCGTGTCTGATTGTCGCCTCCGTCCGTGCCCGTGCGTGTCTTCTGGGTCTCAACGATGAACACCTCACCGGCGAAGCCATACCTGGTCCCGGGGCGTACAACCGGCCGCTGACGCTCGCTGCGCTGGAGCTTCACCTGCACAGTCACGGCGCCGCGTCCGTCATCGAGCTTGTAGTCATAGGCATAGTTGCCGTCTGGCGTAACGTCGCGCCAGCCGAGGGGCCGGACGGTGGGGACCACAAAGGTGCGGAAGGCAGCATCAGCAATGACCCCGCGCAACATCCGCCGGGTCAGTTCGGGCGCGCGGTGCACGGCCTCGAGGATCATCTCGGCAGGCGCACCGATAATCTGTTCGAACTCGTGAACAATGTGGCGTTGCCGCAGTTCCCGAAACAGTGTCTCCTGTTCGGCGGGGGAGCACTGCTTCAGCAGCTCACGGATCGCTGCAAGGGTCGCCTCAGTCACCGTTGGCAGCCTTTGGGCGTCCAGGGCGGTGCGGGACGAACGTGAGCACGTCGGAGCGGTTGACGAATGCGCGCCCGCCTATGTCGAGCGTGCGCAGGCGACCGTTGCCGACCAGTCGGGCGATCGCTTGCCGTGTCACGCTCCGGAGGCGCGCGGCTTCGGCCTGTGAGATCCAGTCCGATGGATCAATGGCGACCGGCTTATTGGTTGACATTGTCAACTTATTTGCTGATATACTCCAAGAGCCTGTTGCATGGTACCAATGGCGCCACCGATGCCCAAGAAAGCCACAGTGATCGCGGCTCCGCAGCCAGATCTCTTCGTAGGAAAGGGAGAGCACCCGCGTCATCTATTGCACCCGTTGACCCCGTACTATGAAACGGCAGCGGGCGCGGCGTACCTGGGTGACTCGCGGGACACGCTGGCAGCTCTGCCCGATGACTCCGTGAATCTCGTGTTCACGTCGCCGCCCTATGCGCTGCATTTCAAGAAGGAATACGGCAACGTCAGCAAGGCTGATTACGTCGACTGGTTCCTGCCGTTCGCGCACGAGATCCGCCGTGTGCTGACTGATGATGGCAGCTTCGTCATGAACATCGGCGGCAGCTGGAACCCGGGCCAACCCACGCGCTCTCTGTACCACTACAAGCTGATGCTCGCGCTCGTCGAGGAACTGGGCTTCCATCTTGCGCAGGAGTGTTATTGGTACAACCCGGCCAAGATGCCCGTACCGGCGGAGTGGGTGACCGTGCGGCGCGTCCGGGTCAAGGATTCCGTCGAGCACGTCTGGTGGCTCTCCAAGACTCCATTCCCAAAGGCGGACAATCGGAAAGTGCTGCGCCCATACAGCGCAGACATGCTCAGGCTCGCCAAGCGCGGAGTGCGCGCGACGGTGCGCCCGTCCGGTCACGCCATCAATTCTTCGTTCGACAAGATTGACTCCGGCGGCTCGATACCCTCCAACGTGTTTGAGGACAACTCAGCCAGCGAGATGCTGGTAGCCGGGAACAACGCGGCCAACGATCCGTACACGCGGCGTTGCAAGGAATCGGGCATCAAGATTCACCCGGCGCGGTTCCCGGCGGCGCTGCCGGAGTTCTTCGTGAAGCTGCTCACCGATGAAGGTGACTTGGTGGTGGATCCGTTCGCAGGCTCGAACACGGCGGGCGCCGTTGCGGAGCGCCTTGGCCGCAGTTGGATCGCAATGGAACTGCTCGAGGAATACCTCGAGGCGAGCAAGTTTCGTTTCGGTGACTAACACGCAGGCGATTCGCAGTCGGCCCAGAGGCAACCGGAGGCACCCCGAGCCGATCCGTACCCACCGTAGTTCAACGAGCAAGGCTACGGGGGATTCGTTCGGGTATGGAGTCCAGCTCCTGAAAATCCGCGTGTCGACGGCTCGATTCCGTCCCTGGCCACCGATCCAGGGCTACTGGTAAGGACGCAAAGTCCGTCACGTTTCGCCCGTGCGCTCGCGCAGTTCCACCGTGACCGTCACGCGCGACGCGACATCCGGTACCTCAGTCCCGTGATCCGTTCGGTCAGCCTCCACAGTCTCGCAGCGGCCTTCATGTCCTGGCCGGCGGGCCTGATGACGGCCGCCGTCGGGGCGCCCTTCATTTCTCCAAATCCGTCCGGTCCGTAGAAGCCGCCGCCTTCCGCATCGGGCG
>CAZRLI010000346.1:0-2518 GCA_964600535.1 uncultured Steroidobacteraceae bacterium
TCTCGCGCAGCAGGCGCGCGGCCGTGATCGATTCGGTGAAGGTCGAGGCGAAGAGCACGACGGGGCGCGCATGGGCGGTCGGGGCGTAGCGGCCCGCCAACAGCGGATCGAGCTTCGGCCAGCCGGTCTCGACCACGCGGAAGTGGCCGTGCGCGCGCGCCAGTGCCTCGAAGGGTGCCGTGGTGTCGGGGCCGTGCGTGCAGTAGAGGTCGAAGCTGCCGCGGATGCGGAAGTGGCCGCGCGCCTCGCTGCGCTTGCCGACGCTGAAGCCGTGGAACACCTCGACCTTCAGGCCCGGGAAGAAGTGCGGTACCCAGTTGCCCGGCACGAAGACGGCGTCCGGCCGCCAGGCGCGCACCTGCGCGACGGTCACCAGCCGGTGCTCGCCCGCGCGCAGGAAGCGGGCATCGGCCTGGTGCTCGAAGAACCAGGCCACCGCATCGCCGCGCGCCGCAGCGGCCGCCGCGAGCGGCCGCAGGATCGCATAGGCATAGGGCTGCGAGACGAAGAGGAGATGGCGCCGCATGCGGGGCGCATCATAGCAAGCGAAATTGCCGAATCGGCGCCGAGCCGCCACTATGCGCGCTCATGTGCGGCATCGCGGGTATCTTTCACGGCCGATCGTCCGAGCACGGCCCCGACGAACTGCGGGCGCTCGCGCGGCGCATGGCCGACGCGCTCGCGCACCGCGGGCCCGACGATGCCGGCACCTGGGTCGATGCGGGCGCGGGACTCGCGCTCGCGCACCGGCGGCTCTCGATCATCGACCTGTCGGCCGCCGGCCATCAGCCGATGGCATCGGCCTCGGGTCGCTGGCAGATCGTCTTCAACGGCGAGATCTACAACTTCCGCGCGCTGCGCGCGCGCCTCGAGCGCGCCGGCGCGGTGTTTCGCGGCCACTCGGATACCGAGGTGCTGCTCGCGGCCATCGAGGCCTGGGGCCCCGCGGCGGCGCTGCGCGAGTCGAATGGCATGTTTGCCCTTGCGCTCTGGGATGCCCGGGAGCGCCGGCTGGCGCTCGCGCGCGACCGGGTCGGCAAGAAGCCGCTCTACTACGGCTGGTGCGGTGGTGCGCTCGCCTTCGGCTCGGAGCTGAAGGCGCTGCTCGCGCTCCCGGGGTTCGAGCCCGGGGTCGAGCGTGGGGCGCTGCATTCGATGCTGCGTTTCAACTACGTGCCCTCGCCGTGGTCGATCCTGCAGGGCGTGTTCAAGGTGCCGCCCGGCACCCTCGTCGAGCTCGACGCGCGCGACATCGCCGCGGGCGCCGCCGCGCACCGGCCGCTGGTCGCGGCGCGCCCGTGGTGGAGCGCGCTCGAACGCGCCGGGCACGCGCTGGCGCAGCCGTTTGCGGGCGGGGAGGACGCGGCGCTCGCGCAGCTCGAGGGACTGCTGCGCGACGCGGTGCGGCTGCGGCTCGAGTCCGACGTGCCGCTCGGCGCCTTTCTCTCGGGCGGCATCGATTCATCGCTCGTCACGGCGCTGATGCAGCAGGAGGCGGGCTCGCCGGTGCGCACCTTCAGCATCGGCTTCCAGGACCCGCGGCGCGACGAGGCGCCCGCCGCACGCGCGGTCGCGAGCCACCTCGGCACCACGCATACGGAGTTCTACGTGACGGGCGGGGATGCCCTCGCCACCGTGCCCGAGCTCGCGCGGGTCTTCGACGAGCCCTTTGCGGACTCCTCGCAGATCCCGACGATGCTCGTCTCGCGCCTCGCGCGGCGCGAGGTCACGGTGGTGCTGTCGGGCGACGGCGGCGACGAGCTCTTCGGCGGCTACAACCGCTACCTGCGCGCGCTGCGCCTCGCGCGCCTGCACGGCCGCCTGCCCCGCGAGCTGCGGGCCTCGCTGCGCGCGCTGCTGCGGCCCTGGGCCGGACGGGAGGCGCGCGGCCACGCGTTGCGCCAGCTCGCCGCGGAGCTCGCCGCGGACTCGCCCGAGGGCATCTACTGCAATCGCATGTCGCGCTGGCGGCATCCCGCGCGGGTCGTGCGTGGCGGCGTGGAGCCGCCCACGCCCTACACCGACCCGGCCCGCTGCCTCGCGCAGGGCACGGCGGGCGATCGCTTCATGTACCTTGATTTCGTCACCTACCTGCCCGACGACATCCTCGTCAAGGTCGACCGCTCGACGATGGCGGTGGGCCTCGAGGCGCGCGCGCCGCTGCTCGATTACCGGATCGCCGAGTTCGCGTGGTCGCTGCCGCTCGACCTGAAGCTGCGCGACGGCACGACCAAGTGGCTGTTGCGCCGCTTGCTCGCGCGCCATGTCCCCCCGGCCATCGTCGGGCGGGCGAAGCAGGGCTTCGGCGCACCGGTCGCCGACTGGCTGCGCGGCCCGTTGCGTGACTGGGCGGAGGCGCTGCTCGCGGAGCGACGCCTCGTGGAGGAAGGCTATTTCCAAGCCGGAATCGTGCGCGACCTGTGGGCGCGCTTCCAGGGCGGAAACCGCAAGTGGCACACGCATCTGTGGAACGTGCTGATGTTCCAGGCCTGGCTCGACACGGTGAAGGCGCGGCGCG
>CAZRLI010000347.1:0-2509 GCA_964600535.1 uncultured Steroidobacteraceae bacterium
GAAGTTGACGACGAACGCCGGTTCGAGCCCGTAGTAGATGGCCGGAGCGGGCTTCGTGTGCTCCCCACCCTTCGCCTCCCCGCGCTTCATGGAGAACCACGCGACACCGGCGCCGGCGGCGATGACAATCACGGCGAGCAACACCCAGGGAAGCTTCCTCGGCTTCTTGCGCGGGGCGACGGTGGTTTCTGCGGCGGCGGCTTCGGCCATGCTCGGGTCCTCGGCGCGGACATTCGCGCGCCCTGCAAGCTGCAAGGCCGATGCCAGCAGGACCGGCGCCTCCCTAACTCATTGACGCATCATGCTTTTATGCAAGCCGCGACCTGTGAAGCAGCGCACACGCGAGCGCGCCGACAAAGTTTTGACGGCGCGGTCAGGCGTACAGGTCGACCAGCCGGCTCGACAGGCGAACCGGCGATTCCGGCGCGGCTTCCCGCTCTTCGACGTTGCCGCGCAAAGGATGCGGCGCCGCTTCCTGGCCGTGGCGTGCGGCATGTTCGGAGACGTCCGCGTGCGCCAGGGCAATGCCCTGCGCCGCGAGCAGCTCGCGCAGGCGGGGCAGTGACTGTTCCAGTGCGGCACGCGTCTCGGCGTGGCTCGCCGCGAAGGACACCACCGCATCACCATCGCGCACCGAGATCTGCACATCGAGCGGACCGAGGTGTTCCGGGGAGAGGCGGATCGAGGCGGACTGCAGGTTCTCGCGTGCAACCCAGGCAATGCGACCCGCGAGGTCATCGGGCCAGCCGTGGGTCCCGACCGGCGTCTGCACGGCAGCCGCGTGGCGATGGGTGACATCCGGCGCCGGTCGTGGCGGGGGCAGATCGAGGATGGCCGGCATCCCGCCCGGTGCTTCCTGGGGCGATTTCTGGCCGGGAGTCGTGGCCGCGGCCGGCGCCGACGCGCCGGGCGCCCGCGGTGGATCCGGCAGCAGGATATCGCGCAGCACGGCCTCGAGCGCCATGGCGGCATCGCAGCCGGAGCCGGGCTGGAAGGCGGCGGATTCTTCCGTCGGCCGCAGGCCGCCCGGGGCGGTCGCGCCTGCGCTGCTCAGTGCAGGCGCCGGCTTGCAGCCTGCTGGCGCACTGGCCACGGCGTCGAGCCCAGCCCGTGCGCCGAACATGGCCTCGAGCAGCAGCGCCAGTGCTTGCGGCGCAAGCTCCTCGACCGGTCCGCCCGTGCCGCCGTCGCCCGCCTCGAGGCCGAGCAGGCTGGCAAAGCCTGCGGCCAGCCCGCCAGCTTCGGCCGGCGGGTCCGCAGCCACGCCCGAGGGTTTGCCCGCCGGCAACACCACCGGGGTCGACGCGCTCATCATTTGTGCCCGTCCCTGTGGCGCAGCAGCTGCAGAGCACGTTCATCGATCTCGCTCTGCTCACGCCGCTCGACATGGGCCCGCTCCTCGGCCTGCCAGCGTACGACCACCTGATCGATGGACTTCACCCGCTGCGCCGCCAGGCGCCATGCCTGGCGTGCGGCCTCCTGCTCGGCCTGTGCCTGCGCTGCGAGTCGCCCCTGCGCACGCAAGGCCTCGCCCAGCCGCACGAGGAAGGCACGATAGTCCCGCAGGTCCGTCGCGCTCATGCCCGCGGCGACGCGCGCGCCCAGCCCGCTCGCGTAGTCGGCCTGGTAGGCCTTGAGTTCCTCGAGCCGCCGGGCGGCCTCGAGCGCGCGCCGCTCGGCGGCGGCGAGCCGTGTCGCGCATTCGCGCTCGTCGTGCCCGACCGCGTGTACCACGGGTTGCAGGCGCCTCGAACGCATCACGGGGTACCCCCTTCAGCCGCGACTTCGGCCAGCGCCGCGATGCTCGCCGCGAGGTCCGAGCGCTCGCGCATGTGCTGCTGCAGGAAGGCCTGCATCGCCGGCCAGCGCGCGAGCGCCGCATCGACGCGCGGATCGCTGCCGGCGCGATAGGCCCCGATGGCGATGAGATCGCGGTGCTGCGAGTAGGTCGAGAGCAGCTGGCGGAAGCGACGCGCGGCCTCGAAATGCTCGCCCGGCACCATCTCGTGCATCGCGCGGCTGACCGACGCCTCGATGTCGATGGCCGGGTACTGGCCGGCCTCGGCAATGCGTCGCGACAGCACGAAATGGCCATCGAGGATGGCACGCGCACTGTCCGCAATCGGATCGTTCTGGTCGTCGCCCTCGACGAGCACTGTGTAGAAGGCGGTGATCGAGCCGCCCTTGCGTGCGCCGTTGCCGGCCCGCTCGACCAGTTGCGGCAGGCGGGCGAACACCGATGGCGGATAACCCTTGGTCGCCGGGGCCTCGCCGATCGCGAGGCCGATCTCGCGCTGCGCCTGTGCGAAGCGCGTGAGCGAGTCCATCAGCAGCAGCACGTTCCGTCCCTGGTCGCGAAAGTACTCGGCCACCGCGGTCGCCAGCCACGCACCGTGCAGGCGCATGAGCGGCGACTGGTCGGCCGGTACGGCTACCACGACCGCCCGCCGGCGGCCCTCCTCGCCGAGGGTGCGCTCGATGAACTCCTTCACCTCCCGGCCGCGCTCGC
>CAZRLI010000348.1:0-2491 GCA_964600535.1 uncultured Steroidobacteraceae bacterium
CTCTCGTCGATTTCGGGCGGCACCGACATCGTTGCCTGCTTCTGCCTCGGCAGCCCGGTGCTCCCGGTTCGCAAGGGCGAGATACAGTGCCGCGGGCTCGGCATGCGCACCGAGGTGTTCGACGAATCCGGCCACCGCGTGATCGGCGCGCGCGGCGAGCTGGTCTGTGCCGCGCCCTTCCCCTCGATGCCGGTCGGCTTCTGGAACGACCCCGATGGTTCGCGCTACCGCGACGCCTACTTTGCGCGCTTCGCCAATACCTGGCACCACGGGGACGACGCGCTCGAAACGGAGCATGGCGGCTTCATCATCTACGGGCGCTCGGACGCGGTGCTGAACCCGGGCGGCGTGCGCATCGGCACGGCGGAGATCTACCGCCAGGTCGAGCAGCTGCCGGAGGTCCTCGAATCCCTCGCCATCGGCCAGCGGTGGGACGGCGACGTGCGGGTCGTGCTGTTCGTGCGATTGCGCGCGGGCATCGCGCTCGACGATGCGCTGCGCGCGCGCATCCGCGACACGATCCGGCGCAATACGACGCCCCGGCACGTGCCCGCCAGGATCATTGCCGTGCCCGACCTGCCTCGCACGCTCAGCGGCAAGCTGGTGGAACTGGCGGTGCGCAACGTCGTGCACGGGCTGCCGGTCGCGAACCGCGATGCGCTCGCGAACCCCGCGGCGCTCGAGTTCTTCCGCGACCTGCCCGAACTCGCCGACTGAAGATGCCGGGCCAGGTGCTGGTGCGCGAGCTCGAGCGGCGCGGCCTTGCGCCGGACGGCTCGCAGCTCGCCGCGATTGCGCGGCTCGAGGACCTGCGCCTGCGCCTGGTCGCGGCGGAACGCTCCGGCCGCAGGCCGCTCGCGCGCATGCGGCGCCTGCTGCGCTCGCCCGCGGGCACCGCCGAGCGCGGAATCTATCTCTGGGGCGGCGTCGGCCGCGGCAAGACGTTGCTGATGGACGCGTTCCACGACAGCCTGCCGTTCGAGGGCAAGCGCCGCCGGCACTTCCACCGCTTCATGCACGACGTGCATGCCCAGCTGAGGACGCTGGCGATGACCGAGTCGCCCCTCGCCGTGGTCGCTGACCGGCTCGCCGCCGGCGTGCGCGTGCTGTGCCTCGACGAGCTGCATGTCAACGACATTGCCGACGCGATGATCCTCGCGCGCCTGTTCTCGGCGCTGCACGACCGCGGCGTCACGCTGGTCTTCACCTCGAACGTGCCGCCGAAGGGCCTGTACCGCGACGGGCTGCAGCGGCGGCGGTTCCTGCCCGCCATCGCGATGCTGGAGAAGCACACCGAGGTGATCGCGGTGGATGCCGGCACGGACTACCGGCTGCGCGAACTGGCCAAGGCGTCGCTCTACCTCGATTCGAGCATGCCCGGCGCGGAAGCGGCCATGGCACGCCTCTTCGACTTCTTCGCCGGCGGGCCGGGCGTGGCCGGCGGGCACATCGACGTCGCCGGCCGCGCAATCGCTGTCGTCCGCGAAAGCGACAATGCCATCTGGTTCGAGTTCGCCGCGCTCTGTGGCGGCCCACGCAGCCAGGACGACTACATCGAGATCGCGGGCGCCTACCCCGCCGTGCTGCTGTCCAACGTGCCCGTGTTCGACGAGTCGCATGACGACGCCGCACGCCGCTTCATCTCGCTCATCGACGAACTGTACGACCGCGGCGTCGACCTGGCGGTGAGCGCGGCCGCCCCGCCCGGACGGCTCTATGCTGGCACGCGCCTCGCCTTCGAGTTCCGCCGCACCTCGAGCCGGCTGGTGGAGATGCAGACCGAGCAGTACCTGGCGCGCACGCACGGCTGATGCGCCGCGCCTGCCACCTGCCGCCGCGCTCCTAGATGACGCCCCTGCGTACCTGGTCGAGCTCGATCGATTCGAACAGCGCGCGGAAGTTGCCCTCGCCGAAGCCCTCGTTGCCCTTGCGCTGGATGACCTCGAAGAAGATCGGGCCGATCACGTTCTGCGTGAATATCTGCAGCAGCGTTCCCTCGCCACGATCCGGGTTGCCGTCGATGAGGATGCGGCGCTTGCGCAACTCCGCGACATCCTCGCCATGGTGCGGCACGCGCGCGTCGACGCCGTCGTAGTAGGTGTCGGGCGTGTCCTGGAACTCGACGCCGCGGGCCCGCAGCAGGTCGACGGTACGGCTGATGTCGCCGGTCGAGAGCGCGATGTGCTGGATGCCCTCGCCGTGGTACTGCTGCAGGTACTCCTCGATCTGCGACTTGTCGTCCTGCGACTCATTGATCGGGATGCGGATCTTCCCGCAGGGGCTCGTCATCGCGCGGCTGAAGAGCCCCGTGTGCCGGCCCTCGATGTCGAAATAGCGGATCTCGCGGAAATTGAACAGGCGCTCATAGAAGCCCGCCCAGCGGTCCATGCCGCCGCGCTGCACGTTGTGGGTCAGGTGGACGATCTGTGCGAAGCCGACGCCCGCCGCGCAGCCGCCCTCGTCCACCGGGCGAAAAACGACGTCGAATATC
>CAZRLI010000349.1:0-2485 GCA_964600535.1 uncultured Steroidobacteraceae bacterium
CCTCCCGGTAAAAACGCAAAAATGCGCGTGCTCGCGATCGAATCGTCCTGTGACGAGAGCGCCGTGGCCGTCCTCGACGGCGGGCGGGGCCTGCTCGCACACGTGCTGCACTCGCAGGTCGACCTGCACCGCGTCTATGGCGGCGTCGTCCCGGAGCTGGCCTCGCGCGACCACGTGCGCCGGCTCGTGCCACTGGTGCGCGCCGCGCTCGCCGAAGCCGCGTCCGCCCGTGCCGACATCGACGGCATCGCCTACACCGCGGGGCCGGGCCTCATCGGTGCGCTGCTGACCGGTGCCGCGCTCGCGCGCAGCCTCGCCTACGCCTGGGGCGTGCCTGCCGTGAACGTGCATCACCTCGAAGGACACCTGCTCGCGCCGCTGCTCGAGGCCGACCCCCCCGCCTTTCCGCACGTCGCGTTGCTCGTGTCGGGCGGGCACACGATGCTGGTCGAAGTGCGCGGCGTCGGCCAATACCACTTGCTCGGCGGGACGCGCGACGATGCCGCGGGCGAGGCCTTCGACAAGACCGCGAAGCTCCTCGGCCTGCCTTATCCCGGGGGTCCCGGGCTCGCGCGCCTCGCGGAAGGCGGGCGCGCCGGTGCCTACGACTTTCCACGGCCGATGCTCGACCGGCCCGGCCTCGAGTTCAGTTTTTCCGGACTGAAGACCGCGGTGAGTCTCGCCGTGAAGGACCCCGGCTTCGATCCCGCGCGCCGCGCGGACGTGGCCCGCGGGGTCGAGGATGCGATCGTCGCGACCCTGGTCGCAAAGGCGATGCGCGCCCTCGAGGCAACCGGCCTCGATACACTGGTCGTGGCGGGCGGGGTCGGCGCCAATCGCAGCCTGCGTGCCGCGCTGACCGCGGCGGCTGCACGGCGCGGCGCGCGCGTGCACTATCCACGCATCGAGTTCTGCACCGACAACGCCGCGATGATCGCGGTCGCCGGCCTCGCGCGGCTCGCGGCGGGCGAAGGCGCCGGCCTCGCCATCGACGCGCGCGCCCAATGGGCGCTCGAGGGCCTGCGACCACCGTACCCAGCCAAGGAACCTGAATGAGCCATAGCGCGCCCGACCGGATTTTCCTGCGTGGCCTTGCCATCGACTGCGTGATCGGTTTCATCGAGTGGGAGCGCCGCATCAAGCAGACGGTGGTGATCGACCTCGAACTGCCGGTCGATTGCCGCGCCGCCGCGGTGCGCGACCGGGTCGAGGACACGCTCGATTACAAGAAGGTCGCCAAGCGCGTGATCGCCTTCGTCGAGGCCTCCGAATTCCAGCTGGTCGAGACGCTCGCGGAGCGCATCGCCCAGCTGGTGCTCGCGGAGTTCGCCGTCGAGTGGGTGCGCATCTCGGTGAACAAGCCGGGCGCCATCCGCGGTTCGCGCGACGTCGGCGTCGCGATCGAGCGCGCGCGCGACGACAGCCGATGACCGGGGTGCTCGTCGCAGCCGGCAGCAACATCGAGCCCGAGCGCCATCTCGCCCTGGCCGTGCGTGAGCTGGCGCGCGAGTTCCCCGGCACGCGCTTCTCGACCGCCTACCGCAATGCCGCGGTCGGCTTTGCGGGGGACGACTTCATCAACCTGGTCGCGGCCTTCGACAGCGAGCTGCCCGCGGCGGCGGTCGTCGGGCGCCTGCATGCCATCGAGGCGCGCTGCGGGCGCACGCGGGACGCGCCGAAGTGGGCGCCGCGATCGATGGACCTCGACCTGCTGTTGTACGGTGACCTCGTGCACGAGTCGCCCGGCCTGCGCCTGCCGCGGCCTGACCTGTTGAAGCGGCCCTACATGCTCGGGCCCGCCGCCGAGGTCGCGCCCGGCATGCGGCATCCGACCGCGGGCCTGACCCTCGCCGAGCTCTGGTCGCGTTTCGATCGCGGTGCGCATGCGCTCGTGCCGGTGCAGCTGGCGCCGGCCGTGCAGGGCCGCTGAGCCGATGCCCGCGCGAGCGCTACCAGGCGACGCTGCGACCGCCGTCGACTGCGAGGACCTGGCCGGTCACGAACGGCGCATCGACCGCGAAGTAGCGCGCAGCGAGCGCCACGTCGCGCGGCGAGCCGGGCCGCTTGAGCGCGGTGCGTGCGACGATTTCCGCCTTGAGCGCTTCGTCGGCGCCACCGACCGGCCACATCACCGGCCCCGGCGCGATCGCATTGACGCGCACCTCGGGCGCGAGCTCGCGCGCGAGCGAACGGGTCAGCATCACGAGCCCCGCCTTGGCGATCGAGTAGGTCACATGGTGGCGCAGCGGCCGCTGCCCGTGGATGTCGGCCAGGTTGATGATCAGGCCCTGCGTCGCGCGCAAGGCCGGCGCCGCTGCCTGCGACAGGAAGAGCGGCGCGACGTCGAAAGCGAGCCGGCTGTGCGGGGCGACGCCCGCCGAAGCGTTGCCGTAGTCCGAGAAATCCTTGAGCAGGACCGTCACCTTCTCCGACGGCTGCCAGCCGAAGTGCTGCTTCTGCCAGGCGAGCGACTGGGAAAACGTCC
>CAZRLI010000350.1:0-2473 GCA_964600535.1 uncultured Steroidobacteraceae bacterium
GGCGTCACCGGCTCGAGCGGCTCGCTGATCGTGTGGCAGAAGATCATGTCGGCGCTCGACACGAGTTCCTGGCAGCCGCCGATGCCGGAATCGCTCGAGGACATGCCGATCGACTACCCGTCGGGGCTGCGCGTCACGACCGGCTGTTCGCAGGACGAAGTGATCGTCGCGGTGCCGCGCGGCACGACGACGCCCTTCATGGCCGGCTGCGCACCGCCCTCCGGCATTGTGGACTGGCTCCGTGGCATCATCCGCTGATGGCATTTCGCGGCTTTCGCCTGCTGTCCGCCGCCCTGTCGCTTGCGCTCGCCGCCTGCGTTTCGCCCCCGTATGCGCCGACGCCTGCCCCCGGTCCCGCCGGCAGCGCCGCTCCCGGCCAGGACCTGCCGGCGCCCGCCGACGCCGAACCGGCCGCGATGCCCGGCCCGGTGCCCGTGCCGGCACCTGCGCCGAAGTCGTATCGGCTGGGCGCCGCAACGAATGCGCTCGTCACGCAGGCCCGCGGTTCGACGGCCCGAGGGGACTTCGATGCGGCCGCCGCGACGCTCGAGCGTGCGCTGCGCATCGAGCCCGACAACCCGCTCGTCTGGATCGAGATGGGCCGCATGCGGCTCGCGGGCGGCGACGCCGCGCAAGCGGAAAACATGGCGCGGCGCGCACTCGCGCTGGCGGCGGGCGCGCCGCGCGAACAATCGCTGGCCTGGCAGCTCGTCGCTGAATCGCTGCGCGTGCGCGGCCGCAATGGCGAGGCACAGGTGGCCGCGCAGCGGGCCGAGGCGCTGGCGCCGCCCTGACCATGGTGGGTCCCGACAGGGCGGACACATACGGGCCAGCCCGTACGGGGGCCGCCGAATTGCGGCCATCACCGGCCGTTACTAGCCTTTCCACTCGCGAGAGTGGGGAATCGGGAGCCTTGGGCATGCCAGGAACCGGTTCCGGTCGGCGCCGGGCGTACCCCATGCCCGGCGCTGGCTATTTCCTGCGAGCCGCGCTCTTCGTCATCGCCTATGTGCTGGTCGACTGGCTCAGTTTCCTGCAGCCGGTCCTGCAGCTCGGCATCACGCCCTGGAATCCACAAACCGGACTCGCACTGGCCTTCCTCGTCTGGCAGGGACCGCGCGGTGCGATCGCCGTCGCCCTCGCCGCATTGCTGTCGGAAGTCGTCGTGCGCGACGTGCCCGCCGGCAGCGTCGCGGCCATCGCCACTTCGATCTGGATCGCGATCGCATACACCGGCCTCGCGGCATTCCTGCGCCGCTGCGGCGCCGCCTCGCTCGTCGCGACACCCGCGGATGCCGCGCGCTTCGTCGCCGCCTGCCTCGGGGCCACACTCTTCGTCGGCGTCGGCTTCATCGCGATCATGCTGGCCATGGGCGCGCTGCCCGAGGACGTCGCCCTCGGCGGCGTCGCGCGCTACTGGGTCGGGGACTTCAACGGCGTGCTGACGCTCACGCCGTTGCTGTTGTGGGCACCCGCCTGGCGCAAGGGTCTCGCCGCGCTGCGGGCGCGCTGGCGCGAGTCGCTGCTGCAGTTCGCGGTGCTCGGCTTCTCGATGTGGATGATCTTCGTCGTGCTCGCCGACCAGGCGCTGCGCTTCTTCTATCCGCTGTTCGTGCCGATGATCTGGATCGCGCTGCGCTGGGGCGTGGTCGGCGCGGTGGTCGGCGCGCTCGCGATCCAGGTGGGACTCGCATTCACGGTGAAGGACGTCGGCGCCGTGCCGCCGCTCTTCGAGCTGCAGTTCCTGATGCTCACCCTCAACCTCACGGCGTTGATCCTCGGCGCCTCGGTCAGCGAGCGACAGCGGGCGCAGGCACAGCTGCGCGAGCGCGACGAGGCGCTCGCGCGTGCGATGCGCTTCGCGACGGCGGGCGAAATGGCCTCGGCGCTCACCCACGAACTGAACCAGCCGATCACCGCACTCGTCTCCTACCTGCGCGCCGCCGAGATCCTCGCGGCGCCGCGCGACGCCGCCGACCCGCGCCTGCCCGAAACGCTCGGCAAGGCCGCGAGCGAGGCGATCCGCGCGTCGGCCGTGCTGCGGCGCCTGCGGGATTTCTACAGCACCGGCCAGGCGGCGCGCACGCCGCTGTCCCTCGCCGCCCTGTGCGAGACGGTGAACGCCGGGTTCCAGGAGCGCCTGCGGCGCGCGGGCGTGCAGCTCGCCTGCAACGTGGCCGCCGACCTGCCGCCGGTCGACGCCGACCCGACGCAGCTCGAAATCGTGCTCCACAACCTCGTGGCGAATGCCATCGATGCGCTGTCGGCCGCGCAAGGCGCTGCCAGGCGCATCGTGATCGCCGCCGAACGGCGCGGCGACCAGGCCTGGCTCACGGTCGCCGACTCCGGCCCTGGCGTGCCGCCCGACATCACTTCGCGCATTTTCGAACCCTTTGTCACGACCAAGTCCGGCGGCATGGGACTCGGGCTCGCGATCAGCCGCTCGCTGCTGCGGGCACAGGGCGGGGAACTC
>CAZRLI010000351.1:0-2466 GCA_964600535.1 uncultured Steroidobacteraceae bacterium
GGCCCGCGGCTGCTGCCGTCCTTCACCGGGCGTTCTTCGGCGCGCGCGCAGCGCGACCTGGCCGCGCTCGGCGTCGAGGTACGCCTCGGCAACGCGGTGACCGGGGTCGCCGCGCAAGCCGTCGTCGTCGGCACCGAACAGGTCGCGACGCGCACCGTCGTGTGGGCCGCCGGGGTACGCGCCTCGCCGCTGGCGCAGTCGCTGGGCGTGCCGCTCGATCGCGCGGGTCGCGTACCGGTGACGGCGGGCATCACGGTTGCCGGCCATGAGTGCGTCTTCGTGACGGGCGACCTCGCGGCGGCCACCGACCCGGCCACGCAGCGTCCGCTGCCGGGGGTGGCACAGGTGGCGATCCAGCAGGGGCGCCATGCCGCCGCCTGCGTCCTCGCGGACCAGCGCGGCCTGCCACGCGCCAGCTTCCGCTACCGGGACAAGGGACAGATGGCGACCATCGGCCGGCAGCGCGCGATCTGCGAGATCGGGCCGCTGGTTTTCGGCGGGCGCATCGCATGGTGGCTGTGGCTGCTGGTGCACATCATGGGGCTGACCGGCTTTCGCAGTCGCGCATCGGTCCTGCTGCAGTGGGGCTGGTCGTTCTTCACCTATGGTCGGGGCGCCCGGCTGATCGTGGCCGGCAAAGACGCGTAAGATCGCGCCGGCACCCAAGGAGCACAAATGGTCGACGCACCCATCGCCTATGCGATCGTCAAGTTCGCGCACATCCTGCTGTTCGTCTACTGGCTCGGCGGCGACGTCGGCGTGTTCTATTCGAGCGGCTTCGTGATCGACCCGAAGCTGTCGCGCGACTCGCGCCTCACGGCCTTCAAGATCTTCGTCGAACTCGACCAGCTGCCGCGCTACTGCCTCGCGCTGATGCTGTCGGTCGGCGGCCTGCTCGCCTTCTACATCGGCGTGCCCCACCTGCCCGGGCAACTCCCGCTGATCCTCGCGCTCGGGCCGCTCTGGGCGCTGCTCGTCTGGTCCGTGCACCATTACCAGGGCCAGCCATTCGGCCAGCAGCTCGCGAAGTTCGATTTCTACTTCCGCTGCTTCATGATCGTCGCGCTGATCGCATCGGTCGGCTATGCCTATGGCGACGGTCGCCTGCGGCCCTATCCCTGGCTGGCGGCCAAGCTGCTGATCTTCGCCGCACTGATCTTCTGCGGCCTCGTGATCCGCACGAAGCTGCCGCGCTTCGTCAGCGGCTATCGCCAGCTGCTGACGAGCGGCGCCACCCTCGAGAGCGATCGCGACATGGAGCAGGGCCTCAAGTCCTGCCGTCCCTACGTGCTCGCGATCTGGGCGGGGCTCGCGCTCGCCGCCTGGATTGGTATCGCCAAGCCGGGTGCACCGATGTAGCATCGCCGCGCACGGCGACTCGACAAGAAGAACAGCGGGGTACAGGGATGCAAACTCGTCGCGGTTTCCTCGAAAGCCTCGGCGCGGCGGGGCTCGGGGCGGGCTGGCTCGCGCTGCACGCACCCGCGATCGCGGCCGCGTCCCGGCATGCGCACCAGAGCCTCGTGCTCGCCGCGAGCGGCGCAACACCGAAGCTCGAGGCGCTGGGCGTCGACGAGGCGCGCGACATCGACGCCTTCACCGCCGCCATCGTGCCTTCCGGCGACGATGGTCCCGGCGCCCATGAAGCGGGTGTCGTGTATTTCATCGATCGCGCGTTCGGCAGCTTCTTCGCCGAGCAGCGCCAGCCCGTCCTGCGTGACCTGGCGGCGCTGCCACGGCCGTTTCCCGACTTCGCGACGCTCGAAGGCAAGCCGCTCTTCGAGCAATTGCGCTTCCTCACCGTGCTCGGGCTCTTCTCGTCCCCTTCCTACGGCGGCAATCGCGACGGGCTTGGCTGGAAGCTGATCGGCTTCGAGGACACGCACGCGTACCTGCCACCCTTCGGCTGGTACGACCGCGATTACCCGGGGTTCACGCCATGAGCGCGAAGACCTGGCGTGACAGCGAGACCGTCGACTTCGCGATCGTCGGTTCGGGGGCCGCCGGCGGCGTGATCGCGCGCGAACTGTCGCAGGCGGGATTTTCCGTCGTGCTCTTCGAGCGCGGCCCGCGGCATACCGCGGCGACGTTCGAGCACGACGAGCTGAAGTACACCTTCCTCGACGGCCTGACGAACAGCGCACGAACCACGCCGCAGTCGTTCCGCGACAGTCCCGACGTCGAGGCACAGCCGGTCGGGAGCGGCCTGCTGCCCGCGTGGTACGCGCAGACCGTAGGCGGCAGTACCACGCACTTCACGGCCAATTTCTGGCGCTTCCACGAGATCGACTTCCGGGAACGCAGCGTGCTCGGGCCGATCGCCGGCACGGCATTCGCCGACTGGCCGATCAGTTACGCCGAGCTCGAGCCCTATTACACGAAGGTCGACTGGGAGATCGGCGTGTCGGGGCTTGCCGGCGCCTGCCCGAACGATTGCCAACTCGACAATTCGGTTTGCCTGGAACC